>SHWZ01000075.1 GCA_009693575.1 Flavobacteriaceae bacterium
CCCCGCTGCTTTTCACATCAAACCTATCCAGCCTGTGATACAGGTCGTATCCCAGCGGCATGTAGGTGGTTTGTGCCTTGGTGTTGTGGGTAATCCCGATAGCTATCGTGAAGGGAAAAAGTAAAATGGGGCAAAACCTCATGGGGCAAAAGTAACGAAAAAGCCCCCCGTTTTGGCGGAAGGCTTTTGAATACTAGGGGGTAGCTTATTTTTTTGAGAAGGTTATAACTTCTGAGATTTGATCACCATCGTCAATGTAGGTTGTTGTCCAAACTTGTCTTGTTTCCTCATTGGTAGTTACGGTATAAATAATTGTTGGCGCACCACTTTCAGTAATAGTAACGCTATTTTCAGTATTTGCCCAATTTATGGAACCATTATCTGTGGTGCCTAAAATAACAATTGAATAAGACCCCGTATTGTCATCTTTAAAGGTAAAGGTTCCAGCATTAGCAAATGAGTAAGGAGTCGCCGCCCCACCACCAGCATCGGTGATTGTACCATCAAACTTGTCAATATTCCATGTGCCAACCAATCGCTTCTTCAACTGCTTTTCTTTGCTGCAACTTGAGAAGGTGAAGGCCACTGCAAGAAGCAAGGCCGAGAGGGTAATGATTTTTTTCATTTTGATTTTGTATTTTTTGTTATGGTTTAGGATGCAAAGAAAGGTAAGAATTGTTAAACTGATGTTTTTAATATTTTGGCAGCCTCGGCCAGCAGTTTTTCTTCCACGGCTTTCCCCACGTTGGCCAGCGGCAACCGCACTGTGTCGCCACAAATACCCATTTTTTTCAGGATGCACTTTATGCCACCCGGGCTGCCATCGGCAAAAATCAGTTTCATCAGTTCATACAATCGATAGTGCAGTTTTTTGGCTGTTGCAAAATCGCCTGCCAGCCCCGCCCGCACCATATCCGAAAACTGCCGGGGGTAGGCATTGGCCACCACCGAAATAACCCCACTCATGCCCATACTGAGGAAAGGCAACGTAAACGCATCATCTCCCGAAATGACATGAAATCCTGCTGGCTTTTGGCTAATAATGTCCATGCACTGTTCAAAGTTTCCACTGGCTTCTTTGTTGGCTTTTATGTTGGGCAAGGCAGCCAACCGCAAAGTAGTATGAGGAGTAATGTTGCTACCTGTGCGGCTAGGGACATTATACACTAAAACAGACACTGGGCTTTTCTCAGCCACAGCCTTGTAATGCAGGTAAATGCCCTCTTGGTTTGGCTTGTTGTAGTATGGGCTAACGCTCAACAGGGCATCAAACCCTGTAAAGTCGAATGTTTCTATGGTATGCAGTAGTTCAGCAGTGTCGTTTCCGCCCAAGCCTGCCACTAAGCCGACACGTCCGGCATTATGTTTTTTCACAAATGCAAAAATTGCGGACTTCTCCTCTTTGCTCAGTGTGGCTGTTTCGCCCGTAGTGCCAAGCGTTACCAAGTATTCCACTCCACCATCTATAACATGGTCAATCAGCTTGGCAAGGCTGTCAAAGTCCACAGCCCCATCAGCTTTGAAAGGAGTAACCAAAGCCACCCCTGTACCAGTATAGTTAAAGCTCATAATTTTTTGATGTAATAGTCTATTTGTTTTATCAGCTCTTCCAGGCTGGGGTTGGGCCCCACGTCCAGCATCATATCGAAGAACTCGATGTTTATTTTTTCATATTTGCCCAACCTGAACTTGGCCTTGCTTTGAAGCGAAACATAGAAAAGTGGCAGGCAATCGCTCGTATAAAGGTTCAGCAGCAAGTCGAAGGGCTCATTCCTGAATCCAATGATTGCGTCCTTGCTTGGCAGGCCATTCCAACGAATATGTTGCCGGTGTAAAAACTCGGAATTCAGCGTAAAATTATGGTCGAAAGTCAGCTCTTTTTGGTCGTAGAATCCTAGTTCATACACCCTCTTCCCCTCAGCCCTCAGTTTGTTGGCGTACTTCTTCACAGCCTCCATGTCGTCGCGGTTGGCCTCATACAATATACCGATATGTTGTATCTGGCTGTAGGGGCTGCTGTGCCTGTTCACCCATGGGGCATGACTTCGCATTAGGTACCACCTGCCTATCCGTTGCTTGAGGTTGTCGAGCCACTGCATGGTGCAAAGGTAAAGGGCTGAAAAGTTTATTGTTAGCCGTAGGCTAACCAATTGGTGAATCCGTAGTTAAAAGCTACGGATAACAAAGGAAGAAGAGCGAGAAACGGCTCACCAACTCACTTTTTTCTTGAAACTATATCAAAACCTATTCTTAAATTAAATGCACAATCAGGTATATATAGATCTGACGTTTGCTTTGAAGCACTTTCCCAGTCATCATTGGTGTCTGGATTAAATAAATCATCGTCAGTTTCATTCAAGCCTTTAACATCAATGTCACGATGTCGAAAACCGATCTGAAGATTTGCATCTGCGTATAAACGAGCTATCAATTTTATTCTAACCCCAAATCCGAAATGAATAAATTGTACTTTTCGATTTAGGTCACTAACAATGGTTATGGTTTTTGATGGCGTAAAAGATGGATCGAATAATTTACCAGGCTGAGTAAATGTTTGCTCTATCTTTCCAATACCTAGGCTTATCCACCTATCCCAATTTTCAACATCCTCCCAGCCGGGTTTTAGATAATAACGTACCCCTGTCTCAAAACGGTAGCCTTGTAAATCATTATAATCTATTGATTTGCGGATAAAATAACTTCCCTCAGCAAATAGCGAAAACTTGCGGCTAACACTTTGCTCTATACCACCTCGAATCGAGGGTCCTTGAGCAGAATGTAACAAGGCAAAAGGAGCGTAATAAATCGAAGTTCTAACAAAAGGCTTCTGGGCATTCAAACGTTGATGGCAAAACAAATAATGCAACAATAGTATCGAGATGAATCGCATATCTTTTTCATATTTTCCGACTATTGTATCCTCGTCATCTTGATACTCCTTGGCTGGGTGATGATGAGGGGGACGCTCTCCACGTTCACCACACTGCTGTCGAGGCCAAAGGCACGAGTGGTGGGCAGGCTCGTTTTCTTCAACAGGAAATACATATCCAGCAGAAAACCTTCCATCATGGGCAGGTCGTTGTCGTAGCTGAGGAAACGCTCGAATATCACAAACTGGAAGTCGCCAGCGTAATGGAATTTTTTTAGCGACTCGTGGCGGCTGGTGATGTCCACTTCGTTGTGTTTTACCAGGTCGTCAATTGCCCTACGGAAATATATGTTTACCTTCTGCTCCACCCGGAAACCCATATTGAAATCAATACGGATAACTTTGCCAGGCAAAAGTGTATTTACCTTGTAGGAGATGCCGTGAGGCTCGTCGGTCACGTTCACGTGCAGCAGCCAATATACATCGGCTCTTTTCGGTCGTTTTTTGAATATGCTATTGATGATTTTGGCCTCTATCAAGTTAGGAAAACTAGCATTGGTGAGATAGACCAAATTGGCAGCATATTTTGGCACCGATTCGTCTTCCATCAAGGCTTCCATCATAGGCAGGTATTTGTGTACATCATAAAAATGTATATACCGCTTCTGAATTTGCCGTGCTTTGTGCCATATATACATCACTAGAAAAAGACAAGCAGCAATAATGAGGGTGACGAAGCCACCATGCTTGAACTTACTTAAGTTAGCTATTAAAAACGATGACTCAATGGTCAGAAAAATGACAAGCAATGAATAAATAAAAACCTTTGGGACTTTTTTGCGTGAAAGCAGCCATGCGGTGAGCAGAATGGTGGTCATGAGCATAGTTAGCGTAATGGCCAGTCCATATGCAGCTCCCATTTTACCCGATTCCTGAAAATATAAAGTTATACCAATACAACCAAGCCACAGGATAGTATTAATGCTAGGTACATATAGCTGACCTCGATGTATTGTTGGATATTTGATAGCAACCTTTGGCCAGAAGTTGAGCCGCATTGCTTCGCTGATAAGTGTAAATGACCCGCTGATAATGGCCTGACTAGCAACTATGGCCGCCGCGGTTGCGATAATTACACTGCTAACAAGAAACCAACTCGGCATTATCAGAAAAAATGGATTTCCTTCTACAATTTTTCCTTCCTGACCCATAAGCCAGGCTGCTTGGCCAAAATAGTTAAGAAGCAAACTGCTTTTCACAAATACCCAAGTAATGCGAATGTTGATGCGACCACAATGTCCCAAATCGCTATACATAGACTCCGCTCCAGTTGTACAAAGAAACACAGCCCCAAGCAACCAAAAACCGTTCGGATACGCAGAAAGTAACTGGTATGCATACCAAGGATTGACTGCCTTAAGAACTTCGGGGTGATGCAATAGTTGATAACCGCCCGCTGTGGCTAGCATACTGAACCAAATCAACATTACTGGACCATAGGTTCGACCAACCAAATTTGTGCCCCAACGTTGAAAAGAAAAAATGCCTGTGATTATGATGATAACCATTGGCACTGTTTGACTATTAGTAATAGTTGGATTCACCATCTTTAACCCTTCAATAGCAGAAGAAACGGATATGGGTGGAGAAATGAAACCATCGGCCAGCAAGGCACAACCACCTATTAATGCAGGTATGTATAACCACTTTCGATGTCGCCTAACAAGTGCATATAGAGAGAAGATTCCACCCTCACCATTGTTGTCGGCACGTAAAGTTATGACAATATATTTCAGGGTGGTTTGAATAGTGATGGTCCAAAAGATGCAGGATAAGCCTCCCAGAATTAGATCTGCTCCAACTACTCCTCCGCCTTCTTTTACTAACTCCCTCATTACATAAAGTGGAGAAGTGCCTATGTCGCCATAAATGATGCCCATCGTGATGAGCAGAGAGGCGAACGAAAATTTATTTATATGTTTATGAGAACTATCCATGGATAGTGTTTTTTGTTTATTATGGAAGAAAAAATGGAAGGAAAGCCACTTTATGGCCTCAAAATAAAGGCCTAGATGGAGGACTGTGGTTCATTAGTTTGTTCGGAAATGATGCGGCAAAAGTAAAGCGGTTAGCGGGTGAATTGTTCCACCTCAAAAATTCTATCTTTGCCGCCACAGATGGACGAACACTTCAGAGCCCGGCTGATGGCATACAGCAAGCGTTTTAGCACGTTCTGTTTGCTTGATTCCAACGGCATATCAGCAGCCTGTGGCCACAACCACTACGATTGGCTGGCTGCATTCGGTGACAAAGCGGCTTTGAAATACAATAGTGGAGACGCCTTTCAGCAGCTAAAAGATTTTCACGACCAACAACCAGGATGGCTGTTTGGCTTTCTGGGTTACGACCTAAAAAACTGCTGTGAAAAACTAAGGAGTAATAACCAAGACGGCTTGGCATTTCCTGAAATGTATTTTTTCAGACCAAAGCATTTGGTGTATGCTATTGGTGGGCAAATTCATTCGAATACGGAGGGTTTCTTAGAGGCTATTAACCAAGAACCTTTAGCAGGAACAATACCACAAGAACCAACAAAGATTTACAGCAGGATTTCGCAGGAAGAATATCTGAGAAAGGCTAACGCCATTAAGGAGCATCTTGGTGCAGGGGATATTTACGAACTCAATCTCTGTCTGGAATTTTTTGCAAAGCAGGCTAGCATTGACCCAGAAGAAACCTGGCAGCGGCTAAATCAACTTTCACCTATGCCCTTTGCGGGTTTCTTCAAGTACGATAACAAGTATTTACTCTGTGCCAGCCCGGAAAGATTCCTGTATAAAAACGGGAATAGAATTTTGTCACAACCGATAAAGGGAACTGCCAAACGCTCCACAAACCCAGCCGAAGACGAAAAATTAAAAAACGGCCTGCACAAAAGCGAAAAAGAACGTTGTGAAAACGTGATGATAGTTGACTTGACCCGAAATGACCTAGCTAAAAGTGCTGTGACGGGAACTGTGAAAGTGGAGGAACTTTTTGGCATATACAGTTACAGCAACTTGCACCAGATGGTTTCTACCGTTTCTGCCGAAGCCCAATCCAACTTACACTTTACCGACATTATCTGTAATGCCTTCCCGATGGGCAGCATGACAGGGTGCCCCAAAATAGCCGCCATGCAATTGATTGAACACTATGAAGAAACAAAGCGGGGGCTGTTCAGCGGAGCCTTTGGTTATATCACCCCAGAAGGAGATTTTGATTTCAATGTGGTCATTCGAAGTATACTTTATAATGCCCAAAATAAATACCTTTCTTACCAAGTTGGCTCAGCACTCACTTGGATGGCAGAACCCGAACAGGAATATGAAGAATGTATGCTGAAAGCCGCAAACATGCAGCAGGTGATGGGCCATTGATGCTACTATTTTGCCTGTACTCCAACTTCGCTAAGCATGACAAAAAATTACGCAACAGCAGTGATGAGGTCAAACTGCATTTCGTACAGCCGATAATACGAACCTTTCATTTGCAAAAGCTCCAGATGTGTGCCTTGTTCAATAATTTTTCCTGCATCGATCACCAATATTTCATCGGCATGTAGGATGGTGCTGAGGCGATGTGCAATTACAATGCTGGTGCGGCCTTTCATCAAGTAGGCAATAGCAGTTTGTATGCGTTGTTCGCTCTCCGTATCTACGGAAGAAGTAGCTTCATCCAATATAAGCAATTGTGGCTTGGCCAACATAGCCCGCACAAACGCAATCAACTGCCGCTGCCCGGTGCTCAGGCTGAGCCCACGTTCATTCACCGGATAATTGTAGCCACCTTGCAATTCCGAAATAAATCCATGTAGCCCTGCCAATTTGCAGGCTTCTTCTACCTCGGCCAACGGAATTGAATCATCGAAAAGTGTCAAGTTATCTTTCACCGTCCCAGAGAAAAGATACACATCCTGCATTACCAAAGAAACCTGCGTGCGTAGCCAATGCAAATCCAGTTCATCTACGGGGTTTCCATCTATACTTATTGTCCCTTTTTGTTGGGTATAAAAACGATTCAATAGCCCAATGATGCTGCTTTTGCCTGCACCCGTCGGCCCAACTATGGCAAGTGTTTTCCCAGGCTTCACGGAGAAGGAAATATCGTTCAATATATAGTTGTCGTCGTTGTACGCAAACGTAACATTTTTGAACTCAACCAAGCCATCGAGCTTTGCGGGAATCTTGCTGCCACTGCTTTCCAACACTGTTGTTTCATCCAACAATTCGAACACCCTTCCTGCTGCCACTACACCCATTTGTAAGGTGTTGAACCTGTCGGCCAACTGCCTGATGGGACGAAAAAACATACTGATAAGCATAAGGAAGGCAGTGAGTAATCCAAGTGTTATTTCTTTTGGATGTTCGGCAGCCAAACCAACGCCATACCACACGATGAGGGCTGTGCTAATTGCTATAATAACTTCCACCACAGGGAAGAAAACAGCATAAGCAAATACTCCTCTGTTGTTGGCATCACGATGGGCACGATTGATAGATTCAAACTTGCCGTATTCACTTTTTTGACGGTTGAATACCTGCACGATTTGCATTCCCTGAATGTGCTCTTGCACAAAGGTGTTTAGCCTTGTTACTTGTGCCCGTGTTTCTGTGAATGAAGCCTTCACTGCATTCTTGAAAATCCAACCTGCGAAAAGTAGCAAAGGCAATACTGACAGACAAACCAGCGTCAATTGCCAGCTCTGCCAAAACATCAGCAGCATGATAAATATAATCTGCATCAGGTCGCCCACAATGCTCACCAGCCCTTCGCTGAACACATCAGCCAATGTTTCCAAATCACTCACTGAACGAGTAGTCAAAGTGCCTACTGGTGTGCCATCCAGCTTGCCCAACTTATATCGCATGATGTGGCTAAACACCCTCACCCGCAGCCTGCGAATAACATGCTGACCGATATAGTTGGCCATCCAAGCTTGAGCAAATTGTATAATTCCTGAAAAGAACAACAGCCCTGTGATGAGCAAGGTCATACTCAACAGCTTTTCGGTATCGCCAGTAGCTACTGGACCATCGATGCCCAATTGTATAAGCCAAGCCCTTAGTGGTCCAAGGGCAGCCATCAACACGGTAAAGAAAACAGCCAAGGAAAACACCCAACCATAAGGCTTTGCTAAGCCATAGATGCGGCGGGTTATCTTGGGATCAAAGGCTTTGCCTGCGGGTTTCATGTGGGGAAGATGGGAGCGGGGAGATGTTTTACTGACTCGTCCTAAAAAAGTTTACAGTTTAGTTAGTTAATCCTGAGATAAGTTCACATTTCATTTTTAGTCCTGTAATGAGTTTACAATAGTAGATTGTTTTCGGTAATAGTTCTTCCATAATTTTTCGGTTTTTATTTGAGTGGTTGCGTGATGGATTTGGTTAGGTGTAAAGTTGCTGATACTCATATGAGGTCGCTCACCGTTGTATAAGTCCACTACCTGTTTAAGCAGTTCCTTCGCCTGTTTGATATTTTCTATGTCGTAGGTTTCAAGGTACTCGTCTTTGTTGATTCCATTTATTCTTTCGGCCCCAAAAATGAAAAGGGGTATTGGAATCTTAAACTCCTTTTCTGCAATGTCAACCATAGTGGAGAAAGCTATTGCCCTTAGTTCTGCATCTTTCAACTGCCTTTCCAGTTCGGCAATCCGGTTCTTCAGTTGCAATGTCTCAAAAGGTTCATCCAGTGATGTTGCTT
>SHWZ01000076.1 GCA_009693575.1 Flavobacteriaceae bacterium
GGGAAATCGGCACTGTCAAGCGGCAATATCATTCGGTTGGCCACAAATTTCATGGTCTCCGGATTAGGCGTGGCTTCGGTGTAAATGACCACAGGACTTTTTGTAACTGCTTCCATATTATTTAGAATGATTCTACAAAATTAAACAGAAACAGGGCAAAGTTGTTTTTTAGTTTTTAAAAAAATAGATTTTAGCAGCATCAAACGACGATAAGTACATGACCTCTTTAACAGAAAATGAATAGCAAAGTATGCTGAATCGGATGATTAGCATGGCATTTTATTTTTGAACCGATTGAATCATACTGGGAATCCCACTTTTCATTGGGGCAATCCCAATAGTGGAACAATCTTTGTTAATTCCCAATGCTAAAAAAACGCTAGGCAATAAGCCAGCGGAACTGCTCATATATACTATAAAACCAAACACTACAGTTATGAATAAATACCTATCCATTTTCGCTTTGGCCTTTGCCACACTCATGCTCAATTCATTTACCCAGCCTGATGAGGGTCTTGATTGGAAAGGATTCAACGAGGGCTACGCCAAGGCCAAAAAAGAAAAAAAAATAGCCCTGATTGATGCCTATACTGAATGGTGCGGCTGGTGCAAAAAGATGGACAAGGATACCTACGCCAATGCAGGCATTGCCGAGAAAATAAAGAAAAATTTTGTGCCCATCAAGTTCAATCCTGAGCTTGAACAGCAATACACTCTTGATGGAAAAACTTATACTGGCATGGAACTGCTTTCCATACTTAGCAACAGGCAGCAAAGCGGCTACCCAACTACCTTCTTCATCATTACAACCAAGAAAAAAATATTAATAGAAGTAGGCTATCAAAATGCCACCCAATTTGCCATCATCCTCGACAAAATGGTGGCTGCTGCAAACGGATCCGGCGAACTGGTTCCCGAAAAATAAAGAAACTCCTTTCTCACTCATCGAAAAGCCACAGCATCTTTGCAGTGGCTTTTTTATGGGGCTATTTTTATGGGAAAACGAAAGAAGCGAAACGGGGAAATACTTACCCCGATTGAGATTGCCTCGAGCGGGGCCGAGGGGCAATGCATAGCCCGAACTGATGGCAAAGTGGTATTTGTGGAGAAGGCTGTGCCCGGTGATGTGGCCACACTTCGCATCATTCAAGACCGCAGCGGGTGGATGAAGGCGACTATTGTTGAATTACTTGAAAAATCAGCCGACAGGGTGGATACATTCTGCCAGCATTTTCCAGTGTGTGGCGGCTGCAAGTGGCAACAGATGGGCTATGCCGCCCAACTTCGTTACAAAAATCAGCAAGTACGAGATGCCCTGAAGCATATCGGCAAAGTGGAAGTTGAAGAATGGCTGCCAATAGCTGCCGCTGCGGAAACAAAACATTACCGCAACAAACTCGAATTTACTTTTAGTAACAAAGGCTACTTGGAGATATTTGACAAGGGAAACCCCGACCACCTTAGTGTGCAGGCTCTAGGCTACCATGCTCCAGGGCGGTTCGACAAGGTATTTGATGTAGATTCGTGTTACCTGATGCCGACATTGGCCAATGATATTCGCAATGGCTTGCGTGATTTATGTATCGAAAATGCGATCTCATTTTTTGATCTGAAAGAACAAACAGGAATGATGCGAAACCTGCTGTTGCGTTGCAACCGCAAAGGCGAATGGCTGGTAGTGACGGTGTTTGCCAAAGACGAACCCGAAACCATTTCCTTGGTAATGGATTGGATGAAGGAATCTTTCCCGCAGATAGTGTCGCTGCACTTTGTGGTGAACGAAAAACGCAACGATACCCTGCATGGACTTGAAACAGTGTGTGTGAATGGTGAACCCTATTTGACAGAAGTTTTAGGAAACCGGACTTTTAGGATTCAGCCGAAATCATTTTTTCAGACCAATACTGAACAGGCTGAGAAACTATACAGTATCACCAAAGAATTTGCAGGACTCACAGGCACTGAACTACTTTACGACTTGTATAGCGGCACAGGTACTATCGGGTTGTTTTTAGCTGACAAATGCCGCAAGGTGGTGGGGATAGAGTATCTGCAAGATGCGGTGGACGATGCCTTCGAAAATGCCAAACTGAACGGAATCAGTCACGCCAGCTTTTTTGCCGGGGATATGGCCAAGGTGCTTGATGAAGCATTTGTGCAAACGCATGGGAAACCCGATGTAGTGATAACCGACCCACCCCGTGCAGGTATGCACCCTGACGTGCTTGCCCGCCTATTGCAAATGGAAGCCGACAAAATTGTGTATGTGAGTTGCAACCCCGCTACCCAAGCCCGTGATTTGCACTTGCTATCCGAAAAATATGATGTATTGAAAGTGCAACCAGTAGATATGTTCCCGCATACACATCATGTGGAAAGCGTAGCATTGTTGGGGAGGCGGGGATAATGTGGGAATGTGATAATATGATAATGCGTTTGTGTCATGCTAAACTAAGAACTCCAAACTAAAACCCCAAATTCTCCTTTGTCTATTTTTAATACAGTATATTCTTGGTATCTGAGGGCTCGTTACGATGAGGTGATGCACACCATGGAGCACCCGCACGAGGTACAGCAGCGGCTGTGGGAAGGGCTGCGAGACAAGATGGCATATACGGCTTGGGGGCAGGAATATGATTTCAAAAGCATTCGCAACATATACGATTTCCGAAACCGCATACCGGTGCAGAACTACGACCAGCTAAAGCCTTGGATTGACCGGATGATGAAGGGTGAACAGAATGTATTGTGGCCTTCGGAGATACGATGGTTTGCCAAAAGCAGCGGCACCACTTCCGACAAAAGCAAGTTCATACCTGTGAGCTATGAAAACCTGGAAGAATGCCATCTAAAAGCTGCCCGCGATTTGCTAAGCATCTACTGTGCAAGTAATCCTGATACAAAAATATTTAGCGGCAAGGGATTGGTGATGGGTGGTAGCCACCAACTGAACCACCTGCACCAAGGCTCTTACTATGGAGACCTCTCTGCAGTGTTGATGCAGAACCTGCCGTTTTGGGTTCACTTCATCCGTACACCCGAACTGAGTGTAGCCTTGATGCCCGACTGGGAAGTGAAGTTGGAGAAAATGGCCAAGCAGACATCAGAACAAGACGTTACAAATTTGAGTGGCGTGCCCACTTGGACGCTGGTTTTAATTGAACGCATTTTTCAACTTACAGGCAAAAAAGACCTGCACGATGTGTGGCCTAATTTGGAATTGTATGTGCATGGCGGGGTAAGTTTCACACCTTACCGGGAAAGGTTTGCATCGCTTTTCAAAAACAATGTAAACTACCTTGAAACCTATAATGCATCGGAGGGATTTTTCGGGATGCAACATGGCCCCGAAACGGATTTGATGCTGTTGCTGGACAATGGTACTTTCTACGAGTTCATGCCCATGAGCGAGTACGGCAAGGACTACCCCGAAACCAAGCAACTATATGAAGTGGATACTAAGGAAAACTATGCACTTGTGATTACTACCAATAGCGGGCTGTGCCGTTATATTTTGGGTGATACGATTAAGTTCACCTCTTTGAAACCATACAAATTCCGCATCAGCGGCCGTACCCGTCATTATATCAATGCGTTTGGCGAAGAAATTATTATTGAAAATGCTGAAAAAGCTTTGGTGAATGCTTGTGCCAAAACTGGTGCCACTATCCGCGACTACACCGCTGCCCCAATCTATTTTGATGAGAACCAAAAACCTACCCATGAATGGCTGATTGAGTTTGAACAGCCACCTGAAAACTTGGCATTATTCACAACAGAACTTGACAATGGCTTAAAAGAAGCCAACAGCGACTATGAAGCCAAAAGATATAAAGATTTGGCTATGCAACTACCCAAGGTGCAGGCTGTACAAGCTGGTACATTTCAACGCTGGCTAAAGGCCAAAGGCAAGCTTGGTGGACAACACAAAGTGCCACGGCTCAGCAATGATAGAACGGTGCTGGAGGAGGTGTTGGCAGTGATGTAACAACTCACCTTGAAATCACCAGCTTCATCACCTTCAAGTTTTCATTGCTTATCAACTGCACAAAATATACGCCTGCATTAAAACCTGAAACATCATAGGTTGATGTCGCAGAATTTAATTCAAACTGTTGCCCAAGCATATTTGTGATACTTACTTTTAGGTTGGGTGGTATTGCCTCTTTGAATGTTAGGGTGAAATTAATGGTCGCAGGGTTAGGTGTTATGCTGGCAATGCAAGTAGCTACAAAAAGAAGGAAGAGTACTTTTTTCATCGGGCTGAAATTCAATATAAAGAAACGACAAAATTTTTAACTTATTCAAAGTTTTTTTCAACGCTTACCATTCCGCCAACTTCTTCAAGTCCTCCACAAAACGGTCTTTGGGCAAGAACTGGTTTTCGAGGTGCTTGGCCAATGGCACAGGCGTATCCAAGCTACCGCAACGCATCACAGGGGCGTCTAAGGTGGTAAAGCATTCCTGGCCTATCCATGCAGCTATCTCTGCACCAATGCCGCCTGTCAGCGTGTCTTCGTGCAGCACAATGGCTTTACCTGTTTTCTTTACGCTGACTTCCACGGCTTCCTTGTCCCATGGCATCAGGGTACGCAGGTCCACTATTTCGGCATCAATACCTGTTTCTTGCACAGCAGCCATAGCCCAATGGACACCAGCACCATAAGTAATAATGCTGAGTTCGCTGCCCTCACGCACCGTGCGGGCTTTGCCGATTGGTAATGTATAATACTTATCGGGCACTTGCTCTTCCAATTCGGGCATTCGGTAGAGGTGTTTATGTTCAAAAAACAAAACCGGATTTGGGTCGTTGATAGCGGCACACAGCAGTCCCTTAGCCTCTGCTGGACTACTTGGATATACTATTTTCAAGCCGGGAACATGGAAAAACCAAGCCTCATTGCTTTGGCTATGAAATGGCCCCGCACCCACGCCAGCACCTGTCGGCATGCGTACCACCACATCTGCGTTTTGCCCCCAGCGGTAATGGCTTTTGGCAAGGTTGTTCACTATCTGGTTGAAACCGCAACTTACAAAATCGGCAAACTGCATTTCCACCACCGCCTTCATGCCTTTAATGCTGAGTCCGTAGCTGGCACCCAGTATAGCACTTTCACAAAGCGGAGTATTCCGCACACGGCCTTTTCCAAACTGCTCCACAAAGCCTTGCGTTATTTTGAAAACGCCACCATACTCCGCCACGTCTTGCCCCATGATGATAAGATTGGGATGCTGCTCCATACTTTGCCGCAGCCCATCGCTAATGGCGTCCACCAATCGTTTGGGAGTTGTGGGTGTATTGCTTTCAAGGGTTGAAATATCGTTCACTTCCTCTTCCGTTTGGCTTACTGGATAATATATGTCGGCCAGTTCGTGTTCGGTGTTTGAAGTAGCTTCCGGTTCAAGTTGAATAGCTTCCCAAGCGGTGTCTATTTCCTGTTTTATTTCCGCTATGAATGCCTCCTTCATTTCGGCAGTCAATATATTTTGCGAGAATAACCAGTTTTCATAATTTAACAATGGATCTTTCGGAGCCCATTCTTCAAACAAGTGTGGCGGTACATACTTGGTACCACTTGCTTCCTCATGCCCCCTCATCCTGAAAGTCATACATTCTAACAATACAGGCCGCGGACGATTACGCATACTCACGGCAAGGTTTTTCACAGTATCATATACTTCCAGCACATTGTTGCCATCAATCCGCATGGCTTCCATGCCGTAGCCGGGTGCTTTATCCGTGAAGTGCTTAAAACGAAATTGCTCAGTGCTGGGGGTGCTGAGTCCGTAGCCATTGTTTTCTATCAAAAATATAACCGGCAGTTCCCATACTGCTGCAGTATTCAGTGCTTCATGAAAATCGCCTTGGCTGCTGCCCCCATCACCACTAAACACGACAGAAATCTTCTTTTCTTCTTTTAGTTTGTGAGCCAGTGCGATACCATCAGCTACGCCCAGCATGGCTCCAAGGTGGCTAATCATGCCAACAATATGGTATTCATTGGTTCCAAAATGAAAGCTACGGTCACGCCCCTTGGTGAAGCCCGTGTACTTGCCCTGCCACTGGGCAAACAGCTTTACCAAAGGGATATTCCTGCCTGTAAAAACCCCCAAGTTTCGGTGAAGTGGAAGTATGTATTCATCAGCATCCAATGCAGCGGTAAGACCTACAGAAATTGCCTCTTGCCCAATGCCCGAAAACCATTTGCTCACTTGCCCCTGCCGCAGCAGTATCAGCATTTTTTCCTCAATTATGCGTGGTTTCAACAGGCCACGGTAAAGGCCTAAAAGCAGTTCATTGTCGTAGTATTTTTTTATAAAATTCATTCCTTTCCGGCAAAATTAAGGGTTGGGGCGGGTTGAGGATTTGATATTCAAAAGCTTAGTATACCAATGCTAGGTTTGAAATAGTCCAAAGATAATTGAAGGCAAAGCATGGTAAATGCAGATAGAGTAACTATTTAGTTGAATTTATATAAATGATAATAACTACCTAAACATAAGGGCAGGAGGACGAAGACAGAATCTGTTTCAAATTAGGATACTGGATCAATATTATTCATGAGTCATTGCTTGGCTAACTCCCTTCCCCACAGCTTGAAATTGTTTATTATCTAAAATTCCTAGTTTGTTTTTGGCATGTGAAAAATATTACTCCCACATTTCAATCTTCTCCTTTGAAAAAGTATAGACTCTTTTACCTGAAACTACTGCCTGCTGATTTGTTTTGGTAAAATTGCAGATAGTCTTCTGTTTCATGTTTTCTACATCCAGACTTATTAATTTATTCGATGAAAGAAAATATAATTTCTGTCCAAGCACCTGAATCAGACTGGGCTTAATAATAGGAATTTTTTTGATGAAATTGGCAAATACATCGAATACAGAAATGCCGTTGCTATCGGCCATGAAAACCTTACTGCCATTGTCCACAATTAGGTATGGGGTTGTATTCCCTTTGCCAAGAATTAGGGGGTTCCCACTCGTAGTAACGCTCTCTTGTTCTTTCGTACATTTTTTCAGTTGCATATCACTTTGGTCCCACACCCACAAACCATTGTCGTAACTACGGCCAACGGCTGTCACCAATCCAAAGGGTCCTGTCGCCAAGTCGGTTTTTCCCCTTTCTGAAAGGGTGTTGTCAAGATACAAAACGGTGTTTGCGTCTCTGTAGAAAATATATATTTCCATGGGGTTGCTCACATCAATCGAGGTGGGTTTTCCATAGATCTTAAAATTCTGCGAAAACTTTTGTTCGCCGTTTTTATCGTATTTTACAATATCATTCTGAAGGTTAACTACGTACAGGTTGCCAAGGTTGTCGGCAGCAAGAAATAAAGCAGACACGGGCATAGTCCTAACCAAGTGCAGGCTGTCTTGAGCTTGCACAGCCATAGGGAATAAAAATAGGAGGAGGAGTTTATAACGCATCGGGTTGGTAGGGCAAAAATATTGCCGCAAAGAGGTGAATAGTCAATTTTCAGCAAGCCACTTGCCAATCCGCTCCAGCCCACCTTTCACATTTTTTAATACTTCTTCATTCGATAATCTAAGTATTGTTATTCCAATTGAATGCAATACCTTGCTTCTTTCCGCATCATGCTCCTTGGCATCGGGGTTGTTGCGTATTTCGCTGTCAACCTCAATGGCCATTTTTTTTCGGTGGCAATAAAAGTCAAGGATATACATGTCGATAGGATGCTGTTTTCGGAAACGTACACCCAGCTTGTCCTTTCGTATCTCTTGCCAAAGCATAGTTTCAGCAGCAGTCATCACCTTAAGGTTAGCCTGTGCATTATCAACTATTTTGCCCGTAGCCTTCTCATAAAATGGAAGTTTCATGGGGCGAAGATACAAATCAAACCTAGGCCTTCCCAACCCATCTTCATGTATCCTCGATTGGGTAGAAGGAAATATAGGGAGAGGTGTAATATTGAATAGAATACTATCAGACAATGGTAATCCTACACAGCGGAAGAAATAAGAAGAACATGGTATTTTATGATGAGGCCATTTTGCATTCCTTGGATGTACACACTTTGCCTCTTAAGGTTAAATAAATACGTGTAGAAGCCTACATTATGAAATTTCGTCCATTCCTATCGTACTTTGCAATCGTACTGCTTACCTCTTTAATTGTACTTCTTATATGCTTCTCCGCCGCCGTCCCATCTTATGCAACTACTACCTCACGTATAGGTGCAACGCCAAGTGTGGCTTCTGCGATATATGGGAGAAGCCTAGCCCTTACGCCACATTAGAAAATGTGGAGCAGAACCTGAAAGACATGAAGCAGTTGGGGGTAAGGGTCATTGACTTCACAGGGGGTGAGCCTCTACTGCATCAGCAACTTTCAGACTTTTGTCGTATGGCAAAGGACATGGGTTTCATCACAACCGTGACTAGCAACGGACTACTGTACCCCAAGAATGCCGAGAAGCTGAAAGGCTTGATAGACATGCTGCACTTTAGTCTGGACTCACCAATAGAGGAGGAACACAACCTGAGCCGAGGGGTAAAATGCTTCGACAAACTGAT
>SHWZ01000022.1 GCA_009693575.1 Flavobacteriaceae bacterium
CCAACCTGCTTCATCCGTTTCTTACCTTCTTTTTGTTTTTCCAGCAGCTTGCGTTTGCGGCTGATGTCGCCACCATAGCATTTGGCGGTCACGTCTTTTCGCATGGCTTTGATGGTTTCGCGGGATATAACTTTAGCTCCAATGCTGGCTTGTATAGGTATTTCAAACTGGTGGCGGGGTATCAGTTCTTTTAGCTTTTCGCAGATACGTTTACCCCAGTCGTAAGCCCTGTCGCGATGGATAACTGCCGAGAGGGCATCTACCACATCTTTGTTTAGAAGTATATCCAACTTTACCATGTCGCTGGCACGGTAGCCAATGGGGTGGTAGTCGAATGAAGCATAGCCACGGCTCACCGATTTCAGTTTATCGAAGAAGTCGAACACCACTTCGGCCAAGGGCATTTCAAAGTTCATCTCTATGCGGTCACTAGTCAGGTAAGTCTGACTTTTCAGTATGCCCCGCTTGCCAAGGCAAAGGGTCATTATATTACCTATGTATTCAGATTTGGTAATTACTTGGGCAAGAATAAATGGCTCCTCTACTCGCTCCATCCTGTTTGGGTCGGGCAGGTCGCTGGGGTTGTTTACAATGGTCATTTCACCTTTGTTCAGGTAGGCATGATAACTAACATTGGGCACCGTAGTTATCACCGTCATGCCAAACTCTCGTTCCAACCGTTCTTGTATAATTTCCATGTGCAACATGCCCAAAAAACCACAACGGAATCCAAAGCCAAGTGCTGCACTACTTTCTGGTTCAAAGGTGAGGCTAGCATCGTTCAGTTGCAGCTTGCCCATGCTGTCACGCAGTTCTTCAAAGTCTTCCGTGTCCACTGGATAAATACCTGCAAACACCATCGGTTTCACATCCTCAAACCCTTGTATGCCTTCGGCAGTAGGGCGGTCAGTGTGGGTGAGCGTGTCGCCCACTTTTACTTCCTTAGCTTCTTTTATCCCTGAAATAATATATCCAACATCGCCGGCACAAACTTCTGCTCGAGGCTCTTTCTCCAATCGTAAGACTCCAATCTCATCTGCAAAGTATTCTTTCTCCGTAGCCATGAATTTTACCTTGTCACCTTTGCGTAACACCCCGTCTATCACTCTGAAATAAGCAATGATACCGCGGAAAGAATTGAACACCGAATCGAATACCAAGGCTTTTAATGGAGCTTCTTGGTCACCTTTTGGGGCTGGTACTCTGTCAACTATTGCTCGCAGAATATCATCCACTCCCTGCCCTGTTTTGCCACTGGCCAAAATTATATCCTCCAACTTGCAACCCATCAAATCCACAATCTGATCGCTCACTTCTTCAATCATGGCTCCCGGCAGGTCGATCTTGTTCAATATGGGAATGATTTCTAAGTTATTTTCAAGAGCCAAATACAAGTTGCTAATCGTCTGAGCCTGTATGCCCTGTGCCGAGTCCACTATCAACAAAGCCCCTTCGCAGGCGGCAATACTGCGGCTCACTTCGTAGCTAAAATCTACGTGGCCAGGGGTGTCTATCAGGTTCAATACATAATCTTGTCCATCCAGCTTCATGTTCATTTGTATGGCATGGCTCTTAATGGTAATGCCTCGTTCGCGTTCCAAGTCCATGTCGTCGAGCAGCTGGGCCTGCATATCGCGTTTGCTAACGGTCTTGGTAAATTCTAACAGCCTGTCGGCGAGGGTGCTTTTTCCGTGGTCTATGTGGGCAATGATGCAAAAATTGCGTATATTCTTCATGAAGGGGTTATCTGATGTCGGTTATCTGTTGCTTGTAAAAAAACAAGTGGGCAAAGATAAGGTAAGCTTGAAAGTGGGTTTGAGCTCAATCTAACCTCTTCTCCGATATACTTCAAGGCAGGCTTGGAAAGGGTAAATACGTCTATTTAGGTTTATATAAATGTTTCCTACAGATAACTATTTAGCCTCCAAAAGCTTTTTTGCCAAGCGGCTACCTTTGCGGTCGGGTTTTCTGACATGGTAATTCAGATGCTGAAACAAGTTCAGCATGACGATAAGTAGAACTTCCCGCTTCCATATTTCAACTTCAAGCCCCCTACGTACCCTTTGAACTACCTCTCAGCCGAACACCTCAGCAAACGCTACGGCGAACATATACTTTTCTCAGATCTTTCCTTTGGCCTGAGCCGTGGGCAAAAGACAGCCCTCATAGCCAACAACGGCACCGGCAAGACCAGCCTGCTGCAAATATTGTGTGGGCTTGAAGAACCCGACGAAGGCAAAGTAGCAGTGCGGACTGGTCTGCGGGTGGGATACCTGCCCCAAGACCCTGTATTCAAAGGCTTCGAGATGGTGAGCGACTATGTGCTTGACCAACGCGACCCAACACAGCAAGCGGTGAAAGACTACGAACATGCCTTGGCCACCAACGACATGGATGCCCTGACATTGGCTGCCGCTAGCATGGACAGCCTGAACGCTTGGGACTACGAGCAACGCATGAAGACGACCCTTGGACGCTTTGGAATCGAGGATTTGGAGCAAACAATTTCAACACTGAGCGGGGGGCAACGCAAGCGGCTGGCATTGGCCAAAATGTTGCTGACAGAGCCCGACATATATGTAATGGACGAGCCCACCAACCACCTTGATTTGGATATGATTGAATGGCTGGAAGGATATCTGTCACGCCAAAATGTGACCTTGCTGTTGGTGACCCACGACAGGTATTTTCTGGACAGAATTTGCACCCAGATAGTAGAACTGGAACAGGCCGTACTGTATAAGTATGAAGGCAACTACGAATACTTTTTGGAGAAAAAAAACGAACGGGATTTCAACGAATCGCGGGAAACGGAAAAAGCCAAAAACCTATACCGCACCGAGTTGGAATGGATACGCAAGATGCCCAAAGCCCGTGGCACCAAAAGCAAAAGCCGGGTGGATGCCTTCGATGATTTGAAGGCCGTGGCTCTGCGAAAAACAAAGTATCAGGAACTTTCATTCAATATAAAAATGAACCGCATTGGCGGCAAAATATTGGAGATGAAAAACGTGAAGAAAGCCTATGGAGATAACGTGTTGTTGAAAGGTTTTGATTATACGTTCAAAAAGGGTGACCGCATAGGTATTGTTGGTAAAAATGGGGTAGGAAAAAGTACCTTACTGAACATGATAACCGGCCACGAACAACCCGACTACGGCAAGATGAATTTGGGGGATACCATTGTGTTTGGCAACTACACACAAGAAGGAATTCCCATCAAAGAAGATCAGAAAGTGATTGACGTTATCCGCTCCATTGCTGATTTTATTCCTACCGAAGATGGAGGGCATATTTCTGCTTCGCAAATGCTGACGGCTTTTCATTTTCCACCCAAAAGGCAGAACGATTTTGTGGCCAAACTGAGTGGCGGCGAACGCAGAAGATTATACTTGCTCACGGTGCTGATGAAGAACCCCAACTTCCTCATCCTCGACGAGCCCACCAACGACCTTGACTTGCTTACCCTGAACGCCCTTGAAGAGTTTTTGTTGGAATACACTGGTGTATTGATTATCGTTAGCCACGATAGGTATTTCTTGGATAAGCTGGCCAATCAGTTGTTCATTTTTGAGGGGAACGGGGAAATACGTGTTTTCAATGGAACTTACCTGCAATACCGTGATGAGCAAGCTACCTTGAGCAAAAGCAATGAACCTGCGAAAACAGTTGTAGCAAAGACAGCCATTCCGGTTGAGAGCAAAATAAAGAAGCTTTCGTTCAAGGAAAAATTTGAACTGGACACGCTGGAAAAAGAGATGAAGCAGCTGGAGAAAAACAAACTGGATTTGGAGCAGAAATTAAGCAGCGGCGGTCACCACGAAGACATCACCAAATGGGCTGCACAACTAGAGGAAACCAAAGCCAAGATGGATGACAAGGAACTTCGCTGGCTGGAGTTGAGTGAGGTAGAGGCTTAGTCTTTTATTCGGCTTTTATGCCCTACTTTTAATGGTGAACGACGGCCTTGTTGTTTTTCGCACGAAAATCAATGTAAACATTTGAGTGGGGGCATGAGCAAGCAGGCGGGTTTTTGCAACCAAAACAGAAACAAATTTATGCCTTTGAAATCAGGTTGCAAAATACCTTCGACTGCGGGGCAAGAAATGTTTGCGTTAGATTTTCCAGAAAAAGAACATAGCCTTGAACTTTTCTTTGGTTACTTTCTTTTAGTTCAAGCTAAAAGAAAGTGACAATGACAATTTAGCAATTCAAATAAGTTAGTTTCGCTCAAACTTCCCCCTAAACCCCTCAGGCACCAACGCAATTTTCCGTTTAGAATAATCAAAACAAACAATACCCGTTTTGGCTAAGGCTAGAGTTTTTTGTTGAGTGAGGTTTTTTACTTGATAAAACAGGTCAAAACCTTTTGTAGTAAATTCATGAGCGGTCATCTTTATTTCTAGTTCATCGCCACCAAAGCCTTCCGACTTATACTCGATAGCCGCATCGCTCATGATGATACTGGTGTTGTTGCCAAGGTTCATTTCCGTATAACCAAAATGCTTGAAAAACTGAGCCCTTGCTTCGTGGAGAAGAGCCAGCAGACGGTCGTTGCCAAGGTGCCCGCCGTAGTTGAGGTCGGTGATGCGGATGGACAAGCGGGTTGAGAAATGAACAGTTGTTGGCGGAGTGAGTTTGATACGTGGCATGGTTTGGGGCGTAGTTTGCAAAAATATCCCATGATAGCCGATTACCTACGATATAAATGGAAAGCAGTAAATGCTCATGGTATCCATTCGCCGTTTGTGTACGAACTGGCCACGAAAGTATTGTACGACAAACAGCATTTTGCCGACTACGAAAAAGTGACTAGGCTGAAATGGCAAATGCAGCAAGACCTAAGCCCTATCCACTTTACTGAATACGGTGCAGGCAAACCCGGGGAACATATTTTACCAGTAGGAACAATTGCTCGCCGCAGTGCTGTGAACCAAAAATATGGTAGGCTATTATTTAGGTTGGTTCGGTGGTTTCAACCTACTACAGTTATTGAATTGGGGACATCCTTGGGCATAGGCACAGCATGGCTGGCGAGTGGGCTGGGGAGTGAAGGGCATATCCACACTTTTGAGGGCTGTGTGCCAGTGGCAGAAAAAGCAACGAAAAACTTCGAAGACCTGAAACTGAAAGAGCAGATTGATATACATGTGGGGCCAATAGAAAATACCTTGCCTTTGGTGCTGAAGGATTTGCCCCAGATAGATTTCGCTTACATGGATGCCAACCACCGCCTTGCCCCTACGCTCAACTACTTCAACACATTGATTGAGAAGGCACATTCGCATACGGTTTTTGTACTAGACGACATTTATTGGAGTGCCGAAATGAAGGAGGCATGGCGAATACTGAAAGATGACAAACGGGTGAGCCTAAGCATAGACCTACATCAGTTTGGATTGGTATTCCTTCTTGAAGACAGGGCAAAAGAGCATTTTATAGTCAGGTTTTGATTCGAGGCAAGGTAACCGTGTCACAATTGTAAAAGTAATCAATTTTTGTTTACAAAATCTTTACTCCAAACCAAAAACGTTTCTTCCCCGACCTTTGCCACCCATGATTCGAGTAGGTATATTTTTTGGCGGCGTGTCCCGTGAGCGTGAGGTATCGTTTGCAGGTGGCCGCACCGTGTATGACAACCTTGACAAAAGCCTGTTTGAGGCCATCCCCATTTTTGTGGATCCATGGGGAAACCTTTGCTTACTCGACTGGCAATATGTGTACAAAGGCAGCATACGCGATTTCTATCCGCCAGTTTCAGCTTTACCAGTAAGCAAGCACGACTTTCAAGTATACGCTGAAAGTTTAGGCGAAATAAGCCGAAAACAACAACGGGACTTATTAAAAAGTGTCGGTAACCCTATCAATATAGACGAACTAAAAGATTTGCTGGATCTAGCATTTTTGGCATTGCACGGCAACATGGCAGAAGACGGGACGATACAAGGAATACTTGAATGGCTTGGGATTCCCTATACAGGTTGCGGTATTCTGCCATCGGCCATTGGCATACAAAAGACAGTGCAGAAAGAATGGCAGGGGCTCAGTGGATTTGCTACCCCAGCCTGGCAACGTATCAAGCGGAATGAATGGCTGCAACTGGACGAAGCAAGAAGACAAAAGCTATTTATAGAGGTCAAAAAAAAAATCAACCTGCCATTGGTTATCAAATCCGCTTCTCAGGGCAGCAGCATTGGGGTAAATGTGTTGAAAGAAAGCGAGTTTTCGGAGTTTGAACGCTTAGTGAACAGGAGTTTTTTTATTGAAAAATTGACAAAGGAAAACTGGCTGGCATGTGATAAGGAAGAATTCATTCGTAACGCAGCTGACATTCGTCACGGGATTGGGCTGCCACTTATGGTGGATACTATTGTGGTGCATCATCCAGAGGATCTTTGGAGGGTTTTGGACAAAAAATTCAGGACGGCAGAAACCGCAACACTATTTGCACAGCAAAAAGAAAACGATGTACTCTTGGAAGCATTCATTGATGGCCGCGAATTTTCGTGTATCGTTTTGCAAAATGAGGACGGAAATCCAATTGCCCTCCCTCCTACCGAAATAGTAAAGACAAGCGGCGTGTATGACTACCGCAGCAAATACCTGCCGGGGCTTTCGCGGAAGATAACTCCGATAGATTTACCAGAAAAGAAGGTGACCGAAATACGCAATGAATGTCAACGGTTGTTCAGTGCTTTCAGGTGTAATGTATATGCACGGATAGATGGTTTTGTGGGTAAGGATGGAAAAGTATTCTTGAACGACCCGAACACGACCAGTGGCATGATGCCATCTTCTTTCTTCTTTCATCAGGCTGCAGAGATTGGGCTGAATCCTTCGCAGTTTCTCACGTTCATTATCCGTACGTCATTGGCTCAACGAGCCGAAACACTTTCCGACAGTAGTAAGGCCACACGGATGCTGCGGTTGCTGGAGCATTTAATCCAAAAGAAAAACGAAACCGCCGACACTCGAATAAATGTGGCTGTGGTAATGGGCGGCTATAGCAGCGAAAGGCATATCTCCGTAGAAAGTGGCCGCAACATATACGAAAAACTGAGCAGTAGTCCTAAGTACAACCCCATTCCTGTGTTCTTGACGGGGAACAATGACAAGTGGGAACTTTATACCATTCCGGTCAACATCATGCTGAAAGACAACGCGGACGACATCAAAGAAAAAATAGAAAAGTATAAGGAAAATTTAGTGCTTCAACATATACAGAAACAGTGCAGCCACATTACCCAAAAATATGCACCAAGCCAACTGAACCAAAAACCAAAGCAACTAAGTGTTGACGAGCTACCGAATATATGTTCAGCCGTCTTCATAGCCTTGCACGGCCGGCCAGGAGAAGATGGTACTTTTCAAAAAGAATTGGAGCGACTTGGCTTGCCCTATAATGGTTCTGGTCCAGAGAGTTCTGCTGTTACCATCAACAAGTTTGAGACAAATAATATCTTGCGTGAGCAAGCTTTCCCAGTGGCCGATAGTATGCTTTTGGAAAAAGTTGAATGGCAAAATGATGAGCAATTGAATATGCAGCTCGTTCATGCTCGACTTAGTTATCCTTTGATAGCCAAACCCACCGATGATGGTTGTAGTTCTGCTGTGAAACGCATTGAAAACGATGAGCAGTTGAAGGCATTCGCCAAATGTGTTTTTCGTAAACAGGAGGCCATCCCTCAGAAGCAGGCTGATATTCTTGGATTAAAACCGAATGAAGAATTTCCACGCAAGGAAAATTTCTTAATTGAAAAACTGATAGACCGTGGCGGTGCTTTGCATTTCTTGGAGATAACGGGAGGCCTGCTTACTCGCTATGACCAAGATGGCAAACTAAAATATGAACTATTTGAACCCAGCGAAGCCTTGGCCGAAGGAGCAGTGCTTAGTTTGGAAGAAAAGTTCTTGGCTGGTCAAGGTCAAAACATTACTCCCCCGCGTTACTCAAAGAAAGTCGCTGACCAAAAACGTATATCCAAACTGGTGAAAGCCGATTTGAAGAAAGCTGCTAAACTATTAAAAGTAGAAGGCTATGCTCGCATAGATGCCTTTGTAAAGATATTTGCCGATGGCTCAGTAGAAACAAATGTGATAGAAGTGAACAGCCTACCTGGTATGACGCCTGCAACTGCCATCTTTCATCAATGTGCACTGAATGGTTACAAGCCCTACGAGTTTATTGATGCTATCCTTGAGTTTGGTAAAGCCAAGACGGAACGTGCGGAAGAAGTTATATAGTTAGACTCTTTTGCATTTGAAGTGACCGCAAATAGGCTAACTGAAAATGCAATAATTTGCTGCTGGTGTTCGATCTAAGGCCGAAATTCCAACAAGGCGTCCTCGATTTCTTTCACACAAGTTTTGAGTTTCACAGGCTTACAGTTGGGAGACAAATCAATATGTAGAAAATGAATTCGGTTCTCTTTAATTATGATGTAACCGTCGATGATTTCTTTTTGTAATCTATCTTTTTTGTCTCCTTGTTTTACCTGAAATGAGTAGTTCAGCGTATAAAATGGTGTGTCAGTATGTGAAATATTGTATTTGTGAACTGCTTTATTCATCACCCTCAAAATCCATTCACAAGAGTTGTCATGCTTCAGTCTATGGTCGTTGTAGAAGGTATCTATTTGCTTTCCTTCTACAGAATCTTCCGTTGTAAATATCGAATTAATAAGAGAGGATTTTACTAAACAATCAATTTGCCACCAGTAGCCTTTTTTATTAATCACGTGATCTATCTTTATTCCATTTTTACTCTGGGAAAAAGCATAATCAGAACAAAGAAAAAGCATTAGGCCTGCGAGAATTATTCTAGTCTTCATTTGTTTGTTAGTATAAAGTTAGTATTTTATTTTATTCTCAATACCCCCCAATTCTTTTGCTCTTTGGGTACTTCACCGTGAAGCCAAATTTTAGTTTTTTGGTTTCGCCGGGGGGAAGGGTTAGCTTCCAAGTGAGCTTGCCAGTGGCTTCATCATAGGTTGCTCCGCCCATATCGTCCACGGTCACTTCAATGTCTTTGTCGGTGTTCACTGGCACTTGGTCTTCTATGGTTATTTCCATGGGTGCAGACTTGGCGTTACGTACACTTATCTCCCACACACTTTGCTCCTTTTTGTTGCTGCCAAGAAAAGCCCTGCTGCTCATTTCCTTCAGTTTCTTGCGGTCGATGATGATGCCATTGTCACGGCCAAGCGAAACTAGCAAGGTGTCTTCTTCTGTCCGGGTTATGTGGCTTTGGCCAGTATAGGTTCCTTCAAAATATACATTGGCCATGCCGTTCAGTTGGTTCAGTTCTTCGCGGCCACTCACTCGTGCTATCAAGAATGCAGACTTATCAAGTTTAGGTACAGCAGCCAATTTATACTCAGCAGCCATCTCAAAAACCTGTGCATCTACGGTCACTGTTTTGCCCGAAGAAGGAATTGTATATGGTAGGGGTACGGTGAACTCAATTCCTAAGGCTGTGGCTTTCATTTGGAAGGCGGGTTTGGCATATGTGCCGGCCTTCGTTTCAGACAAAACTTGCATGGACTTGGTAGGCACTTTATTGTCGTTTCTCCCCCTTTCATCATTTTCTTGCTTGTCTGCTCCGAAATTCCAACCATTCGTCATGTTCTCTTCCCATCCCAAAAAAGCTACATCCAACTCCGGTTTCATCCCACTTAAATTTGGGTTTCCAGTAGATAATTTGAGGTTCACATCTTTCCATTCTTCGCCTGTGTTTTGGGTAATATTGGCTTTATAAATCAATTGCACGGGGCTTCCTATTCCTTTGCTGCGTACCTCGTAAGTAGGAGTCCACGAAGCATTGGAGTTATAATAATTCAATATCAATTTCAGGGTCTTCTTGGCATCTGCTTTTATACTGGCCACTATCTCGTGGTTTCCGGTTGTATATCGGCTTCTCACCTGCCCCATTTCAAGTGTCATTCTGTTTATCCGTTCGCTGTAGCGTTTTTCCTGTATATTCAATTTCAGTAGATCTTCCTTAATGGCGGGCAGCCGCTTGCGGTAGAGTTCCTGCATTTCTTCCAGTTGAGCCATGTCCATGCCTTTATCACTCCGTATGTTTTTATTTTCAAGCAACAGGCTAAGTTCCTGCTCCAGCACAAACTTGTTGTCGTGCAGCTGGTCGATGATGAAGTTGAGGTGTTCAATGCTGTCTTGCAACTCCGTTACCCTGCGGGGCAGTTCTGCTTCACTCAAGTAATTTATTTTGTGCACTACACTCATAAGCGTTACACCAGCAGTGCCGCTCAGTTGAATGCTCTGTGGGTTTATGTTTGGCGATATGCCATCAAACACCAAGGTAGTGATGCCTTTTTCTACCGAAACCTCTGCCTGTCGGGTCACTTGTGCCCCGTTCAGGAAAACAGTAACATGACTTATACGGCTGTTGGGAATATGTTGTTCAGCATCCTGAGAAAATACAACGGATGAAAGGAGAAAGGCAGCGGAAAGGAATTTTATTCGGGTCATTTGTGTATTCGTAGAGACGCCATTTATGGCGTCTAATTTCTGGATATTTTGTGTTCGGAGACGCCATAAATGGAGTCTCTACGGGGTTCTATTGTTTCTGAAAAATTCTGTTCGATTTATCGTTTTGGTTTTCAATAGAAATAACGTAGCTGCCAGCGGGTAGGCTGTTGAGGTCAATCAAGGTTTTGGTGGATTGTATATTTTGCTGCAACAACATTTTACCATCCAGGCTAAAAATGCGGATATTACTTTTCGCATCCAATTTACCAAGTTCCAACGTTAGGTTTTCGTTAGCTGGATTAGGGTACAGCATAAAACTTTCGCCATTCAGTGGGCTGTTCAGTCCGTTTGGTTTCTGCTCTGCAATTGTAATGTAGCCTTTTCGGGTGCGGGTGTTCAGCCCTCCTTTGTTGCCAGTAGTGAGGCTCACATCGTAGCTGCCCAGCGAATCAAAGCGGATGTCAGGACTACGGCTTCCGGCATTGCTACCCCACATAAATTTCACATGGTTAGGCTCCACATTCCAAATCCACTCACTTGGGTTGCCTTTGGTTAAGTCGGTAAAATTAAACTCGGTGCCAATTGGACCATTAGTGCCATTGGATGTAAAGTTAGAAACAGGAGGGAGAGGCCTGGGCACATCTCTATATTTTACCAAAGATGCGATAAAATTGTTAAACGTCTGGCTGCCGTTTATCTGCAACACCGGTATTTTTTCGCCCGGTGTCAGCCAGCGGTATTCGTAGGTGGTGCGAGGTATAGGAATGGCAAACCCAGCTATCACAATGGAGTCAGTGATTATCAGTTTTGTTTTCACTCGGAGGCAACTGAACGAACCGTAGGGGGTAATTACCTGCCCCCAGCCATCCACCTTGGTTACCCGCCAGCCAGTCTGTGCATAGCGGAAAGGCAATGTTCCTGTTGGGTCTGTCAATGTAAAATAGAACGGGGTGCTGTCGTAGTCCTTATATTTCAGCGGAAAATTGTAAATCTTATCTTCCACCACATAGTTGGCAGGCAGTGGCAGGCCGCTGAACGAAAATCCTCGGCCAACAACTGACCACTTGGCGGTTGTTTTCTTGTGAAAATCGTAAATATTACTTAGTTTAATAAGAAGAAGGTTCAGGGTATCCTGCGTTTTGATGCCGATGGTGTTTAGGAAATAGGCCAAGTAAGGTGTGTTCAGCGAACTCACATAGTTGGCAGAACCCTGAACAGTGGGTTTCAGTTTGCTGAAGTCCCAGATTTGGTTGGCTCCCGTTTTGTTGGGGTTAAAATTCAATCCTTGTGTAGCGGCTTCAGAGTAAGTGTAACTCTCACCGGCAGAGGGCATATCTTTGTCGGTGATGGTGATTTGAGCAAAAGAGTTGGCACAAATCAAGGCAAATAATACAGTGATGGGTTGTTTCATTTTGGTAAAAAATCGGCCAAAGATAAAACATCAACGGCTATCAGCAACACGCAGCACCCTTAAATAAAATTCTTCGTGGCCTTTCACCTCGGCTGCTAGGCTGAAACAGGAAGCGATTATTTCGTGCTGAACCTGCACCAGTTCGGTTCTTTCGGCATCCGTCATACCCAGCATCCACTCCACTTTCTCCACCATTTCGGCCACATTGCTTTTAGCAAATAGTTGCAGTGGCCTGTCCCTGAAAATATTGTTGATACCACTCACATTGCTTCCTAGCGAGGGAATTCCGCAGGCCATAGCTTCAAGCAAACACACAGGCCCCGTTTCGGTATGGCTGGGAATGATAAACACATCAGCAATGGACAAGTGCCCTGCCACATCCATCTGCTTACCCACAAAATGAATCTTACCACCAACCACTGCTGCTTTTGCTTTCAGACTTTGGCCATATGGGCTGCGATCATCACCCACTATCAGCAGGTGCAGGTTGGGGTGTGTTTGGAAAAGTAGCTGGTAGGCATCCAGCAGTTCTTCCAAGCCTTTTAGCGGTACGATGTTGGCTACGAATGCTAGCACTTTCTCATCAGTTTTTATCTGGTATTTGGTCTGCAAAGCTTGGCTTTTGGTCTGCGGGAAAAACTCAGCAGCATCAACTCCTAAGTTGATTTGTCTAGCCTTTGGATTCCCTTCAAAGAAACGTTCCATCATTTCGGGACACATAGCCACTACACCATGTGCTAACTTTGTACGCCATTGCCAGCCTTTGCTGCCCCATTTCATATTCTTTTTTGAATAGACCCATTTGCAGCCAGCTAATCTTGCAGCCAAAGCTTCTGAAATATCCTTTTTGTAATGGAATGAGTGAACAAGGTCGAAGTGTTGGAAAAATTTCCTATTTTTCCAACACTTCCATAGGAACAAAGGGCTTTTTGAAAACGGCACAGTAAAACTTTTTATATGCACTGGAATCCCTGACTTTTTCACCTCCAAAAAGTAATCACCTTCAGTGTGAAAACAGGCAATATGTGGTTCGAAAATATCCTTGTCGAGTCGTGTCGCAATTTCCATCAACACTTTGCCACTGCCTGCTGTGTCGAAATTTGGAATTGTAAAAAGGATTTTGATTTTATTCATCGTCGACTCTTATTTCCTGCCAATAACTTTCAAGTAAAAAGCTTCATGTAGTGCCACTTCATGTTCTAAGGTGTAGCGTTGGTTCAATACTTCTAGTTGCTTAGTTATTATAGCTTCCCTCTCATCTTCTGTCATGGTTAGAAACCAATTCAATTTTTCTGCAAGTTCATCAGAGTTTCCTGCTTCAAAAAGTTGGTCGGTAATATCAGTCAATTGGTCGCGGATGCCTGACACATTACTGGCTAGTGAAGGTGTGCCCGAGGCAAGTGCCTCCAACAATGCTACTGGGCTGCCTTCTTGCCGACCTTTGTTGAGTGTAGGAAGCACAAAACAATTGGCTATTGATTGAAAATCACGAATGTCTTTTCGTTTGCCAGTAAAAATAATTCGATTGTTAAGCCCTTTTGCATTCGCATTTGCTATCAGCTGATCACCGTATTCCCCGCGGTTGTCGCCCACTATCATCAACACCGATTCGGGCAATTTTTCGGAATTGGCCGCAAATGCATCTATTAACACTTCAATACCTTTCACTGACACCAGATTGGCCACTGCAAGCACTATTTTGTTTTTCGGTGTAAGCCCAAATTCCTGCAACAATTTTTCAGCCGGTGGCCTTGGCTTGAACTCAGTGGTGTCAACACCTCTCGGTATCAGTCTTACTTTTTTATTACCAGGATAAAACTGTTTCATCATATCCGTATTCTGGGCGATAATGCCATGGGCCAATCTCGAACGTACCTTCCATGAATTGCCACCCCAGCCCATATTTTTCTTCACAAATATCCACTTCGTGCCTGCAAGTCTGGCGGATAATGCTTCAGAATAATCATCAATATAATTGAATGAATGCACCAAGTCAAACTGTTTAAAAAACTTACGCTTTTGCCAAGAAAGCCGCAAGCCATTGAATTTATTCCCGAATGAATGTTGAAATTGAAAGATATAAAACGGTATACCCGAATCCTTAACTGTCTGGATAAAATCACCTTTGTCTCGGCCGCTGCAAATATGAGGTTCAAACACATCTGGGTTGAGCCGTTGAGCCAGTTTCAGCATAGCCTTGCCACTACCTGCCGTGTCAAAGTTAGGTATGGTAAAAAGGATCTTTATTTTGTTTATCACTCTCTTATAATTCGTTAAACTAACATTGATGAATTCTCGAATTAATAAACTATCTCCGCCGCTCCCACTCTGCCAATACATACATCGTCCAAAGCGGCCATTTTCGATCTTTCCCTTGTTGGTGCTCTTCGAATAGTTGCTGAAGTTTAGGCTTGTCTATTCCGTATTTATCTATAAAATTATTGTGAAAAATAGCTTCCCTCACAGGCTCTCTTAGTTCTTCCTTCAGCCATTTGTTCAGTGGCACAGTGAAGCCCCGCTTAGTATCGTTGGTGCTGGGCTTGTTGCCCGTTTTCGCTATCAATAAATCCTTCAGCAGTTGTTTCTTTTTGTTTGTCCCATAGCTCAATAGTGGGTTTATTTTTAACGATGCTTCAATAAAACTTTTCTTCAAAAACGGCACACGTACCTCTAAGCTGTTAGACATGCTAGCCCTGTCTACTTTGGCAAGGGTTTTCTGCATCATTCCATAAAATTCGGCTTTGGCAATGCTATGTAGCACTTCTTCATTGCTACCCTTGTCACTATATATATATACGTCAAATTCTTTTGGTATTTCAATAGCGGCAAGCTTGGGAAATATTTCCTCTACCATACTTTTCCTCATGCGACTATGAAGTAATCCATGTGCTTCAGAAATACTTCCAACAAGCAGATTGTCATTCACTAAACCACGTTTTAGTACAAACTTATCCAACCCATACAAAGCCTTCTTACCTATACTACTAAAATTTTGGTAAGGCTTATTTTTCATCAGACTCCAAAATCGTTCGTAACCATAGAAAAGCTCATCGCCTCCATCACCTGATAAAGAAACTGTTAATTGGCTGCGGGCGTGTTTGCTCACCAAATAAGTAGGGATTACAGAAAAGTCTGCCATCGGTTCTTTGAGACTGTCGAGTACTTTGTCGAGCATACTTAGTGCCGCTGCAGCATTCATTTTATCCAAATGAAAATCGGCTCCAATTTTTTCGGCATACCATGCAGCATCATCGCTTTCGTCGTGTTTGGGGCTATCGCTGCCAATGCTAAACGCCTTTAGTTTTGTAGTTGAATTTCTTGCTGCATACCATGCTACCAATGGCGAATCTATACCTCCTGAAAGAAAAGTTCCCAGCGGCACATCGCTCACCATTTCGTCTTTCACAGCTTTGCTGAGTTCCGAGTCAATTAGTTCCAAAGCTTCTTCTTTGCGGGTTACAGAGGCGGGCTTGTAGGCTGGAAACTCCCAGTATATTTTTGAGTCTTCGTAACCATCCACTCCAAAACACTTTATTTCGCCTGGCCTCAGTTGGTAGCTGTCCGCTAATAGTCCCAACGGTGCGGGCACATAATGCCATTGCAGGTAGGTTTTAAGCACAGCTTGGTTTATACCAGCTCCAGCCATTGCGGGGTGTTTGCTCAGCAAATCATATTGGCTACCGAACACAACCATGCCATTTCGTTTGGAATAAAACACAGGTTTGATGCCGGCAAAATCTCTAATCAAATAAAGTTTTTTGCTTGGAATATGATAAGCAGCAATTCCAAACATACCATCAAGCATTGCTGCTGTTTCATGTGGGCCAAAATGTTCAATGAGTGCCAGAATGGTTTCGGTATCACTGTGGGTTTTGAAATGTTGCCTGTCAGTTGGAAGCTTTTTGCGTAGCTCCAAATAGTTATATACTTCGCCGTTGAAAACCATTGCCCAATCACGATTTCTGCTAAGCATTGGTTGGTTGGCATCATCCCGCAAATCAAGGATGGCAAGTCGTCGAAAACCAAGTTGGCAATGTGTTCCGTCTGTCCAATGCCCTGCCGAATCAGGCCCACGCAAAATGGCCAAGTCGTTCAGTTTCCTAAAAACAGGCTCATCTGTCAGGTTTCCCTTCAATGAAAATTCTCCGAAAATGCCGCACATAGTTTATTGGGGCAAAAGTACGCAAGGCCATATCAGCAACATTTTAGACTTTTGAGAACCTCTTGCAAACCACATTTTTCATTACCTTAAACATTTCCCAACCTAGAATAATTTGAACATTTTGTTAGATTTAACAATAAGGAAACATTACGCCAAAATTATTGCGGCAAGTTTTTAAGAATTTAGAAACGTTAAAATAACAACAATTAAACAATTCAACCACATGAAAAACACATTCATTATGCTGATGTTCTTATTTACATCCAGCTTGATGGCTCAGACTGGTAAGACTAACATTTCCTTTAAAAGCGGCATTGGACTAACACATCCTGACAGTCTTTACAGTATCAATTTTAGGTTCAGGATGCAAAACCGGGCCGCAATGTTCACCGAATCAGCCACCGATCTAAGCACTGAAGAATGGGAATTTAGAACAAGGCGGTTGCGACTTAGGATTGACGGCTTTGTAGTGAACGCAAAATTGACCTATTACGTTCAGCTTTCTTTTTCGCGGGGCGATATGGACTGGAACGACGCAGATGCATCAAAGGTGAATGTGAGCCCAAACCCTGTGCGTGATGCAATGATTTTTTACAAGCCCAACCACCACTGGACATTTGGATTTGGACAAGGCAAATTGCCCGGCAACAGGCAACGGGTTATTTCATCGGGCGAACAGCAGTTTGTGGACAGGTCAATTGTGAATGCAGCACTCACGCTCGACCGTGACTTTGGCTTTTTTGGAACCTATGAAACTAAACTTGGCAAACATGCGGTAGCCTTGCTTAAAGGAGCTATTTCTTCTGGCAAAGGACGTATGAATGTCGTAATTGCCAATTCTGGGCTTTGCTACACAGGCCGTTTTGAGCTTTTGCCTTTGGGCAAATTTACCAACAAAGGGGATTATTTTGAAGGAGACCTTGAACATGAACCAAAACCAAAAATTTCTATTTGTGCCGGATTTGGATTAAATACTATGGCTGTGCGTGCAGGTGGCCAGCTTGGAAAAGACCTACCAAATCCTTACGATATGCTTACCTTAATTGCTGATGGTGTGTTCAAATACAAAGGCTGGGCGGCAAGTTCAGAATTTATGCTTCGGAGTTCGACAAATCAGCCAAAGATATTAGCTGCTAATTCTGCTAATTATATCTTTTGTGGCAGCGGAATAAATAGCCAATTAAGTTACTGTTTCAAAAACCGTTGGGAAGTGGCCGCCCGACATGCATTACTTACACCCACCATTGCCGTATGGGAGAAGGCATATCAAGAAGCGAATTACACACTTGGCGTTACTAAATACTTGAATCATCACCGAGTAAAAGTGCAATGGAATGGTACATTTATCGAAAAAAACCAACTATACAAAAATACAAAAACGGCTCAATTCTACACAGCTTTTCAAATTGAGTTGGGTATTTAATTTCCTTAACACTAACTTAACACTCTAAAAATAATCTTGCCCCATGTTTGGACTAACCACTGGCCTTGCCATCCTCCTCGTTGTATGCATCCTTTGTGCATGCCTGTTTGAATTTATCAATGGCTTTCACGACACTGCCAATGCAGTAGCTACTGTCATTTACACCAAATCCCTAAAACCAACAACTGCGGTTATTTGGTCAGGTATTGTCAATTCTTTAGGGGTATTTTTTGGTGGAATTGGAGTAACCCTTGGAATTGTAAGTCTCCTGCCCATCGAAACACTAATTGATGATAATATTTACCATAATTTAGGTATGGTCATGGCACTTCTTTTTACAGCAATTATTTGGAATCTAGCCACATGGTACGTTGGCATTCCATGCAGCAGTTCACATACTCTTATAGGATCAATTTTAGGAGTTGGTTTGGGCTATAGCATCATGTACGACAAAGCTGATGCAGTAAATTGGACAAAGGCTGGTGAAATAGGTACAGCCTTATTAGTTTCTCCTCTTGTAGGATTTAGCATCGCCATTATCCTAATGTTTATTTTGCGAAGGTTACTCACAAAGAAAAGTGTAATTTTTAAGGAAACAGACCCCGAACAAAAGCCTCCGTTCTGGATTAGATTTATACTTATTGCCACCAGCACTTTGGTTAGCTTTTTTCACGGAAGCAATGATGGACAGAAAGGAATCGGGTTAATGATGTTGATACTGATTGCAATAGTGCCAGGCTACTTTGCCTTGAATAGTGAAAAGGATATTAAAGATTTGAAACCTGCCTTGGTAACAGTTCATACTATGGTAGATAAAATTGACCAAAAAGAGCTTAAAGGAAATGATACTGTGGAATTTAAGAAAATGATGGCTAGCATTTCCAAACTTGATACCTTGGTGGCCAAAACGCCAGAACAACAAGCTGAAACAAAATCAAAATTCGGCTACCGTAAACATATTTTAGTCATAGGTAAATGCTATGATAATTTATTGAAAGGCGGCCATGTTAACCTAAGTTTGGAGAACCAGAAAATTTTGAAGAAAGAAGGAATTGGAAAGATGAAAAGTTTCACCGACTTTGCTCCAGGTTGGGTTATAGCACTCATTTCTATCTCGTTAGGTTTAGGCACCATGATAGGTTGGAAACGAATTGTAGTCACAATCGGTGAAAAAATTGGCAAACAAAATATTACCTATGCTCAAGGAGCAAGTGCTCAACTTGTAGCTGCTACTACAATTGCACTTGCAGGTGCGTATAATTTGCCCGTAAGCACAACACATGTATTGAGCAGTGGAGTTGCGGGCAGTATGGTTGCGAGTAAGGGCGTAAAGAACCTCCAATCCAAAACCATTAGAAACATCCTTATAGCTTGGGTGCTTACCCTACCTGTATGCATGACTATGGCTGGCTTATTGTTCTGGATTTTTAGGATGATTTTTTAAGCAGAAAATAATACTAAAAAGCCTGCTCAATTTTGAGTGGGCTTTTTTATGGGCAATACGCCTCTCTCAATTACTTCAACTTACTCATCTTTCCGCCTTCATCTGCGGGAAGAACAGCACATCTTGAATGGATTTTTGATTGGTCATTATCATGGTCAGGCGGTCAATGCCGATGCCAAGGCCAGCTGTAGGTGGCATTCCGTATTCCAAGGCTCGTAGGAAATCTTCGTCAAGCATCATTGCTTCGTCGTCGCCACGTTTGCCTAGTTCCAGTTGTTCTTCAAAGCGGTTGCGTTGATCTATCGGGTCGTTCAGTTCGCTGAAAGCATTGCATATTTCTTTTCCGTTGCAGATGGCTTCAAAGCGTTCCACCAATCCAGGCTTACTGCGGTGTTTCTTAGCAAGTGGGCTCATCTCTACAGGGTAGTCGGTGATGAAAGTGGGCTGTATTAGTTTGCCTTCGCAGTGTTCGCCGAACAGTTCGTCTATCAGTTTGCCACGTCCCATCTTTTCGTCCACATGCACCTTCAGATTTCTGCAGGTTTCTCGTAGGGCTGCCTCATCCATTTCGGAAATATCCACACCTGTAAAATGCTCAATAGCCTCATACATTGTGTAGCGTTTCCATGGCTTTTGGAAATTGATGACATGCTCTCCAGCCTGTACCTCGGTAGTGCCATGCATGTCAAGGGCTATTTGCTCCACCATGTTTTCCACCAGTTCCATCATCCATGCGTAATCCTTGTAAGCCACATACAATTCTATCTGCGTAAATTCAGGGTTGTGGAAGCGGCTCATACCCTCGTTCCTGAAGTCTTTACTGAATTCATATACTCCATCGAAGCCGCCAACTATCAGTCTTTTTAGGTATAGTTCGTTGGCAATACGGAGGTATAGGGTCATGTCAAGTGTATTGTGATGTGTCTTGAAAGGTCTGGCCGCCGCACCACCATAAAGCGGTTGAAGGATGGGAGTTTCCACTTCTAGATAACCTTTGTCATTCAGGAAAGTCCGCATGGTATTCACCAATTGAGTCCTTTGGCGGAACACTTCTCGCACATGGGGGTTTACAATCAGGTCGGCATAACGCTGACGGTAACGAAACTCAGGGTCAGTCACCGCATCAAAGGTTTCGCCCTCTTTTTCTTTGGCTATTGGCAAAGGTTTGAGGGCTTTGCTTAGCAGTTTGAATTCAGTCACATGAATAGAAATTTCTCCTACCTGCGTAGTGAATACATAGCCGACTACACCTACAATGTCGCCTATGTCTATCAATTTTTTGAAAACGGTATTGTATAACGTCTTGTCCTCATTGGGGCAAATTTCGTCACGTTTCACATATATCTGAATGCGTCCACTGCTGTCTTGCAATGTAGCAAAGGCAGCATTCCCCATTATCCGCACAGCCATAACCCGCCCAGCCAACGACACGTTCTTATATTCAATTTTATTGTTTTCGTAGTTGTCGAGAATGTCTTTGGAGCCAACGTTCACCTCAAACAATTCGGCAGGGTAAGGGTTGATGCCAAGAGCGTGGAGTTCGTCCAGTTTTTGGCGTCGGAGGATTTCTTGTTCGGAGAGCATGTGTTAATTAAGTGATTTGGTAATTCGGTGATTTAAAAATGACCTTTAGAAGTCATTCTGAACTCTGTTCAGAATCTTTATTGAGGAATTGGCAGAAACAGACGTTAAGACTGCAAAGAAAGACATAAAGCTGCAAAGTATTAGGCAATCGTTAAATTTGCAATGCATTCTTCATGGACGAATTCGGAAACAAATATTTGATCCCATCAGCCCGTTTGCAATCATTCAAAATTATTGTGTAAACAATCCTAATAATTGGAAGGACGATAAATTTTACAGGGAATAGCCTTGGTGTTTTCCTATCTCGAAATTGAAACAGTATATATCAGGGAATCTTTTACAAATCTTCTTCCTCTGCCTCATCCGTTATCTCTGGCAAATAAAGACCACTTTCGCTGGCTGGCAATGATTGTACATCTTTCAACCGACGAGCAATGGCACGGCTGCGTGTGCCGATAAGGTCGTCGAGGGTGGAGCCTGCTGCAGTTATATTCTTTTGAGCTTTTTCCAACATCCCTCCAAATTTCTCAAACTCGCTTTTCACAGCTCCAAGCACTTTCCATACTTCACTGCTGCGTTTTTGCAAAGCCAATGTACGGAAGCCCATTTGTAAACTGCTAAGAATTGCTGCCAGGGTAGTAGGTCCAGTAACAATAACCCGATAGTCCTTACGTAGTATTTCCATCAATGCCGTTCTGCGGGTCACTTCGGCAAAAAGCCCCTCAAATGGTAAGAACATGATGCCAAAATCTGTTGTATACGGCGGGTCAATGTATTTATCATTGATGTCCTTAGCCATTTTCTTAATAATGTTTTCCAGGTTCTTGGAAGCCTCGTCAATCAAGGCAGTGTCAACAGTATCATATGCATCCACCAATTGTTCGTATGCATCCTTTGGGAATTTAGCATCAATGGGCAGCCATACCTGATTTAACATATCTTCTTTGCCGGGCAGCTTCACCGCAAACTCTACTACATCGTTGCTGTCGTGTTTTGTTCGCACATTGGCTTCATACTGCTCAGCGGCAAGCATTTGTTCGAGAAGCATGGCTAGTTGCTGCTCACCAATTCCCCCTCGTATTTTTACATTGCTCAGCACTTTTTTAAGCCCGCCAACATCACTGGCCAGGGTTTTCATTTCGCCCAATCCCTGCTGCACACTTTCCAGTTGCTTACCCACCAGTTCGAAACTTTGGCCTATGCGTTCATTCAAGGTTTTTTGCAGTTTTTCATCCACCGTTTCCCGCACCTTTTCCAGTTTCTCTTCGGTCTTTTGTACCAGTTCTATTTGCCGAGTTTCCATTATACTGAATTTCTCCCGTTGTACCTCATTAAAGGCTTGCATATTTTTGTCGAGCACCTCACTAAATTCCTTCATAGCTTTGGCCAAAACCTCTCGCATAGCTTGTCCATCAACCTTCGCTTGTTGGGTCAATCCCTCCAGTTTGGCTTCCACTTTTTGGGTCAATTTCTCAAGCGATTCCGTATTTGACAGGGTTAATTTTTGCAATGTCTCAATCGTCTCTTTTCTTGTATCAGCAAGGCCTTTGCCCAGTTCTTCCCTGTTTTCCCTAGACACTTTTTGTATCTCGTCACGCACTGCAGTTTCTATTTTCCCTAGTTTGCTTTCCAGCATTTGCAACTGATTTAGAAGCTCTGAGTCAGCGTTCTTATTTTTGGTAAAAACAAGAAAGGCCACACCAAGTGCAGTAAGGATAACTGAGCCAAGAAGTAAAGTAGTGATCATATAATTCAACTCCTAATCTCCGCACCCAATTCCTTTTCAAACTGTGCGATGAGTCGCTTCATTGTCTTGTCAATGGTATCATCGGTCAACGTTTTTTCCTCGTCCACAAAATGGAAGCTGACGGCATACGATTTTTTGCCAGCTAGTTTCTCTCCCCGATATACATCAAAGCAATTCAAATGCTTGAGTAGTTTGCGTTCTGTCTTGTTGGCTAGTTCTACAATCTGGGCATAGTTTACTTTTTCATCGAGAACCAAAGCCAAATCCCTGCGTACTTCGGGAAATTTGGTCACAGCCACATACCTAGTTTCTTTTTTTGTAAATGCTTTTGCCAATACATCCCAGTCAAGATTGGCATATACAACTGGGGTGTTGACATCATATTGTTTCAACCAACTATTTTTTACAAAGCCAATGCGAGCAATCTCTTTTGTATTCATTGTCCATCTGAGGCATTCGTCCAATTCGGTGGAGTCGCTTGCTTCCAGTTTAGCTTCTTTTATACCAGCTAGTTTCAATATATTTTCAATAGCCGATTTCAGAAACCAAAAGTCGGATGGACGTTGTTGCCCCATCCACGATTCGCCCTGCTGATTGCCACAGGCGACCATAGCAAGGCATTGCTTCTCCGAAAAATCTTTTTCTCTTTTGCCATACACCCTTCCGAATTCAAACATTCGCACGTCAGGCATGCGACGATTTCGGTTGTAAGCAATGGCTTGCATACAGCCGGGTAGCAAACTGGTCCGCATAGTATCCAGTTCGCTGCTTAGAGGGTTTATAAGTTTAATAGCAGCAACCTTGTTTTCTTCACTAATCAAGGAATTTGCCGTTAGCGAATTGTTCATTATCTCGTTCCAGCCATTGGCGGCAAGGTGGTTGGACACCTGCTCCCTGAACCGTTCCATGCCATCCAGTTTGCTTAGGCTGATATTGCTTTGCATTTGCTCAGGAAATGGTATTTTGTTCAGTCCATAAATGCGGATGATTTCTTCGGCCACATCAGCAGGACGAGTCACATCGGCTTTGCGGGCAGGCACTTCCAATTGCAAGAAGTCGCCCTCGTCTTTTGTTATTTTTATGCCAAGCCGCCCCAGTATTTTGGCGATAGTTTCCTTTGCGATTTCAACCCCCATTAAACTGTAAAACTTGCTTAGCGAAAACGAAACCTGATGAGGAGGAATTAGGTTTGGATAATTATCAACTATACTCGAAACGGTTTGACCACCTGCAGTTTTCTGAATTAGCAATGCCAATCTCTTCAAAGCAAAAACGGTCATTTCAGGGTCGGTGCCACGTTCGAAACGGAAGGAAGCATCGGTGCTGAGGTCATGTGTTTTGGCGGCTTTCCTCACACAAGCCGGGTTGAAGTAAGCGGATTCTAACACCAAGGAAGTTGTCGCCTCATTCACTCCCGAATCTTTCCCTCCAAAAACACCTGCTAAAGCCAATGGCCCTGCGTTACCGCATACTAATAGTTCGTGTCCTTTTAAGGTTCTTTCAGTTCCATCAAGAGTCGTTAATTTTTCCCCTTGGCTTGCTTTTCTAATGATGATTTTATCTCCGATCTTATCTGCATCAAAAGCGTGAAGCGGTTGTCCCAATTCGTGCATCACAAAGTTGGTGCAATCCACCACATTGTTGATAGGGCTAAGGCCAATGGCTTTGAGTTTATTCTTCAGCCAAGCAGGGCTTTCGCCAATTTTCACTCCATCCATCAGCAGAGCAGAGTAGCGAGGACAAAGGCTTGGCTCGTCAATTTGGATTGTAATGTTTTTATCGCCACTTGGCTCCAGCAATTCCGGCAAGTGTATATCTTTATCAAGCAAAGCTGCAAGGTCTATGGCTACGCCCAAATGTGAAGCCGCATCACCACGGTTGGCGGTCAGTCCAATAGAAATAACGGAGTCCGTTTCAATACCGAAAAGCCCTGCTGCTGGCTTTCCTACTTCTGTATTTTCAGGCAATACAATAATGCCAGCATGGCTTTGTCCTAGCCCAAGTTCGTCTTCGGCACACAGCATCCCTTGGCTCAACTCGCCCCGAATTTTACTTTCTTTTATGGTGAGAGGTTCACCATTACTTGGATAAAGTGTGCTACCAATCAAGGCGACTATTACTTTCTGTCCTACAGCTACATTAGGTGCTCCACAAACTATGTTCAACGGCTCATCCTTGCCGATGTTCACGGTAGTTAGTTTCAATCGGTCGGCATTAGGATGTTGCGTGCATGTTAGCACTTCCCCACTCACCAACGCTGCTAAGCCCCCACGGATACTTTCCCACGGCTCGATGCCCTCCACCTCTAGCCCACAATCCGTTAGCAGCACGTCCAGTTGCTCGGGCGTTTCATCTATATTTATAATACTTTTCAGCCAGTTGTATGATATTTCCATAATTAACTTTCTGCTGGCAAAAGTAAGTGTTATTGATTTTGATTGTAGAAGTATATTATCCATAGGTCTACACTTACATTTGCCAAATGGATACTGAAGTAGAATTATTTTCCTTTCGAGGAGAATCACAGAAGCCTAAACGAAGGTTCTTTCTATATCAACAGGTTGCAATCATAGTGCTTGTGGGCATCTTATTAATAGGTCTTGATTTTTTCACTGGAAAATACAACTCTGCAAAAAGCATAGAAACGAGGCTTTCTCCATATCTGGAAAATGATAAAGTATTATTCAAATACTATGTTATTACTGAATATGGTCAGTTTCGTTGCGAGGGAGATTTTTTTAATGAGATTGTAAAGGAAGATGTAACGTTGGAAGCCAAAGTGACCGATTGGCTGAACATACCAGTTAACATAAGGCAAAAGAGCAACCATGACCGTATTGAGTATTTCATTGGAATATACTGGCCATTCTTTTTCTTTCCTTTGCTAGGGTTTCTCTCGGCTATGGTCAGTTTATCAGTCCGCACCGATAATTCTTCAGACCTTGGGTTCAAATTCGCTATTCTTGCCAGTTTGATGCTGGCAATTTCCTATATGATCATATTTTTTACAAAGCCCTAAAAACTCTTTCCAAAAAACTCCAAATAGCCTTCAAGGTCTTTGGTTTTGAGGAGGATGAGTAGGTTGTCTTCTGTGATGGCGAAATGCTTTGGACCGCTTATTTTCATATCGTTAAGCAAGGTAGGGTGCTCATCCACTTCCCTCACATAATCCACAGCCGCCTGCTTCTCTTTGAACTCTGAAATGCGATACAGTTGATATTCTTCGTTCAGCGAAACTAGTCGACCTTCAAGTCCCTCTAAAGTGTGGTAGGTCATGTTCAAGTCACTGAACTTAATTTTTATTTGGTTCACATCAGTACCTTTTGGCACCGCCAATACATAAAAAAAACGGGAAGCATAGGTGTTTTTGTAGTCACCTCTCTCACCTTTTTTCTCCTCTACTTTGGTTTGATTGACTACCGAATCTGCTTTATTCAACATGCCAGCACGGTAACGATCAATTGCTTCCAGCAGGCGTTTGGCTTTGTCGGCCTCATCGGTATTTGGGTATTTGGCATCTACCAGTTTTAGGTTTGTTTCGTATACACTTAAGCTATCAGTATGGCTGCTTGCTAGTGCCAGCAAGAAATCAAATTTTGGCTGCAACACTGTTCCAGGGAATTTCTTCTCCGATTCTTTTACCTGTTTTTTCACTTCGGCAAAATGTCCATCAGTATATTCTTGGTAGGTAGCTTCATAAAAATCAATCGCCACCTTATTGGCTTCGGCAAAGTTGTCTTTTATTGCTTGCTTACCCAATAAACGTGCGTAATCGCTTTTTGGATACTTATCCATCAACATTTTCTTATAGCGTTTAGCTTCTTTGTCTTCGCCCCTTTCCTTTTTTAGTTTATACATGGTGTAAAACACCCTGTCCATCTTGTCGAACTGAGGGTAGCGGAGCATCAAGCCTTGAAAGGTTTCCTCTGCTTCGTCCAGGTCGTTCAGCTTTTCATAGTATATGATTCCGTTGCCGCAAAGTGCGTTGGCAATATTGTTTTCAGCCTCAATTTTTCCCTTGTCGGTAAACGGTATTTTTCGCATCAAGGCTTTTTTTTCTGGGCTCGCACTTTTGTACAGTTTGTTGTCGGCCAGTTTGCTTTCTTCAGGTTCTTCTATTTCTTTTCCTGTGTCTAGTTGGTTGGTGTTCACCTCCATAACTTCGTTCGCTTTTGCGGCTAATCGCCAAAAGTCTGTGTTTTTTCTATCGCCCCATTTGCGTTTGAATTCTGCCAGGCCTGCTATAGCAAGTGCACTGTTGTCAAAATAGAAAGAACTTGTCCCTGAAAGATTCAGTGGATTGCTGATTATAGGATTAGTGGGGTCTACTTTGTTGGCATCTTGCAAGGCTTTGCGTTGTTTTTCGGCCTCCACCATTTGATCCAGAGCCTTGTCTAACCTGGCACTTGGCAAGTCAGCCAATTTCAAAAAGCTATCTGTCTCTTCAATTACAAGAAGGTTGCTTATCAATTCGCCCAACACTTCCTTCTTGTCCAGCACTTTTTGATAGTCGGGATTGTCTTTAGGAATAATTGAAGCTGTGCTGTCAAAATAAGCTTGTGCGTTTCGGTAGTCGGGCTTGGGCCTCAAGTTGAAATACATTTCGGCCAAGGCAAGATAGGTCAGCGATTTTTGGTCGAAGTTTTTCTGGCTACTACGCAATGAAAGGTTGAAATGCTTCACCGATTCGGGTATGTTTTTTTCACGTAGAAATATCAAACCAAGTTCATAATAAATTTGGTCATAGTAGCTGATGTTCTTGTCATCACGTATCATTTTTCGCAGCGACCGCTTGATGCTCTTTGCCTCACTTCCTGCATTATAAGCCTTGGCTAGATTCATCCGAGCATGAAAAGCCATATCGAAAGGGGGGTTATACTTGATACACTTTTTAAAATAAATATTGGCCGAATCAAACAGCTCCAACTTTTGGTATAGCTGCCCAAGAATGAAGCTATATCTTGCCTTTTCGTAGCGATGCAACACATCTAAGTGTTTCAATGCCACCCTCAGGTTTTGAACAGCTTGCTTATTCTTTCCTTCGCGAATATTGATTTCGGCCACCACTGCTTCCAATTCTGCTATATGTTTCTTTGGCCATTTTTTGTCGCTCTTTATGAGGCTGTATATAGCTTCTGCTTCATCAGGTTTCCCCATGTACAGATATGATTTCATAATCCACAAAGTGGCTTCCGACCTAAACAGCGATTTCTTATATTTCGTGTTGATATACTGAAAAGTCTCAATAGCGGAATAGTAATCGCCTTTGAAAAAATGTGCTTGCCCCATCAGAAAGTAGGAATCGTCAATCCAGCGACTGATGCGGTATTTCTTCACCACTTTGCCTGTCTTTTTCAGCACCTCGTCCATTTCGCCTATCAAGCCCTTGCGTTGGGCTTCGGTGCCAAAGGTGAACACCGGTAATATTTTGTCGAATTTGTCTTCCTGCTGCTTCCGCAACTCGGCCTTCGACACCTTTATTTTCTCATTGGCATTGAACCAAATATTGTCCCTAGCCAGCATACTTTGCCAGTTTATCTTCAGCTTGCTTTCGTCGGGCAGATTGCACCCGGCAAGACATAGTAGCCCCGCCAACATTGGAGCGAAGATGTATTTGTAATTTTTTAATTTATTCCTGAAAGGAAAAAATTGGGACAGAATCGGGCAGTTCAATTCGTAGAGGGGATTAGCGTAGAAGTGTCCGTAATAGGTTTTATTTAAAATAATTATTGGCTGCAAAAATAGTGGTTCAATGCCAAGACACGTTGAGGGGGCAAATAGTTGCTTGAGACTCTGACATCGACAATCACCTATTGCCGGCTAAACTACAAAAAAAAACAATCTCGCTTTTGCAGAATGACTTCTTACAAATACCTTACCTTCTTTCTCAACCGACTCTCTTTTAGCCAACGCTAAGGATGGTTGAGACTTGGCGGATAAAGTAGCATAACGCCTCGATTTGTTCTGCCTTTTGACCCTTTCATGTTTTTGTTAATTGAGACACAAAGAAAAAGCAAAAAAGGCCAATTAGGGCACACGTAAAAACTGGGTGGGGTAGCTTCAACAGTCTTTAGTCGTGGTCAGTTAGAGAAGGAATAGTATAAATTTTAGCAGGCGAACTTCATTCTAATATTATTATTACCTCTAATGCCCATCCGCTACCTTTGCCAGATGGAACATAAACCCAAACGAAAACTGATAAAGAAGCTGAAAGTACGATACCGATTGGTACTGATGCGTGAGGATAATTTCACCGAGCGGCTTTCTTTTTCGCTCACCCCCATGAACGTATTTATCATAGTAAGCACGGGCATCGTCCTTTTCACAGCCATAGTGGTGTCTCTCATTGTTTTTTCGCCAGTGCGGGAATACATACCAGGCTACAGCGATACGAAAACTAAACGCAACGTGGAGAAACTGATAGTGAAAGCCACCGAACTAGAAAAGGAAATAAAGGACAAGGACAGATACATACAGGTGCTTCGCGAAATAATCAATGGACGCACAGTGCCAGCAGATTCGCTGCGAAACCTAAGCGATAGTGCCGTTGGCCAAATAAACAAGTTGATAGAGGACAAATTGCAAGCCATGAGCAACAAAGATTTTTTGGACAAGGACAACAACCAAACGCCGCTCAAGCTTAGCAACTACACCTTCTTCACCCCTGTGAAAGGCTATGTGACAGAAGGCTACAAACCTAACGAAGACCACCCCGCCGTGGACATAGTGGCCAAGCCCAACGAAGCTGTGAAAGCGACCCTAGATGGCACCGTCATTTTTGCCTCTTGGACTCCTGAAACAGGACATGTGATTGGCCTGCAACATCAAAACAATCTTGTGTCCATATACAAACACAATAGTGTGCTGTTACGCAAAATTGGTAGCTATGTGAACGCTGGGGATGCAATAGCTATCGTTGGCAACAGCGGCGAATTGACCAGCGGGCCACACCTACATTTCGAGCTTTGGCACAATGGCTCCACACTGGACCCTGGTGAGTTCATGGTGTTTTGATCTAATTTCAAACCATATAAATAAGCCTTCTTCGCGTCATCCACAATGCTAAAAAACCTTTTAGCTTTCCTTTTCTGCCCCAGAAGACGAGTGGCAATTCCGTAGTAAAGTATTTATCCCAAGACAGTGCACAAAACTTAACTATGGTCAAGGCAGTGAGCTAATAGCTACTTTCAGCAGTTCTTATCGAGTTTAACTTATCTAACTGCCGTTAGTTTCGTCTTCAGAATGGCAGTAAACGAGGAAAGAAGAATTATTCTTTTTTCCTCGAAAACCTACCCAACAGGTTGTAATAAATTTCAGCATTGAATAAGCCTGAGTCAATACTGGCTTTGTAAGTGAGGAATATTCCAAAGGGAATCATCACTAGGTTGGCCAGCCACACACCCATCACTGGCGAAAGGGCAGTTTCTTTTGCGGCCTTCTCCCCGCCTATCCCTAGCATGTAGTAAACTACAAAAATGACGATGCTCACAACCATCGGCAGGCCAAGCCCACCTTTGCGTATAATGCTGCCAAAAGGGGCACCGATAAAAAAGAAAATGAGACAGGCCAAACTAAGGGTAAATTTCTTATGCCATTCTATATCGAATCGGTGGCGGTATTCGCGGCTGTCTTTTTGGTCGGCAGCGGCAAACTGCAATATGCCATGCACAGCCCGTGCAGTGTTTAATGCAAGACCAAGTATCCGTTGGCGGTCCTCTTTTTTTAGTCCAGACAACACATTGTTGTTTCTTAAGATATATGGGTTTTTGATTATTCGCGGCTTTGAATCCAAGAAAGCGAAATAGCCATGAAGCGTAGCGGCCGACTCTAGTTTTTTTCTGCTTTCAACTTGTTTTAAACTGTCAGTGGCGGCCATCAATTCGGTCACATTCAGCATCTGGTAGTTGTCTCTGAAAAGGTCTTGGCTACTTCGGTTCAGCTCGAAACTGCTCAGGTCGAAGAGCATTTCCTGTTTCGCAAAGTGCATCACATCGTGGGGGTAGTTATTCTCGCCTGGAGCTGTTTCAATTTCTTCATAACGCTTACCGTTGTATAGTGTCACCAATAGATTGCTGCGGCTGCTGTCAAGCGTCATGCGACCTTTTTCGGCCAATATCAGCCCCACAAAACCACGGTTGCTAGTGTGGTCATAAATCATCACATCATTAATGGTTTCATTGTCGGGGTCTTTCTTACTCACTTTTATACTATAACCATCTATGCCGTTGTAAAAAATGCCTTCACGGATGTTGAAGGTTGGTTTTTTTTCGCTTACATCATACAACAAGGCACGACTTTTCATAAATGCGTTTGGCACTGTAATGTTTATGATATAAAATGCCGCAAGCGTCAGAAAGATTCCAAATATAAAAATGGGCATCATTATTTTGCGAAGCGGCACCCCAGCCGCTTTCATGGCCACTAGTTCATAATGTTGCCCAAGGCTACCAAAAGTCATGATGCTGCTGAGGAGCATACTAATGGGCAATGCCAGTGGTATCAGTGTGGTGCTTTGATTAAATATCAGCTCAGCAATGATGGATGCTTCCAGCCCTTTGCCAATCAGGTCGTCAATCCATAGCCACAGAAACTGCATTACTAGCACAAAAAGGGCAATAAAAAACGTGACCACAAATGGCCCGATGAATGTGCGAAAAACTAGGAGATGGAGTTTTTTCAAGGGAAGTACTTGTAAATATCTTTACGGTGCATGAAACGCACCAATGTGATAGAATCTCCTCCAACGTATCTTAGCCCAAGACGAAAATCTCTAACCCTAAAATACTCTTGTGTTCCTTTCAACTTCTCCAAACTACGTATTTCGCTAGGTTTGGAACAAACAGTAATGTGTTCGATTATTTCAAATAGATGCTTAAAAATGACCTTATCCGAGACTTTAGTCACATCTTTTTCAAAAGACTTCAAAACAACAATCCTCATTTCTGACCCATATTCTTTTCAAGATGCTTTTTCACCTTTGCAAGCGAACCCATACCTGAGCCTTCTGCTTCCTTCATTGCAGCTATAAAGGCCATATCCTCCATTTCATCGGAAGAAAGTGTCGAGGCTTCCTTTTTCATCCTTTTAAGAAGTCCCATAAAGAAAGACATTTCTGATTTGTTCTTAGTTGGGATAATGATGTAATCCATAAATCCTATTATTGTTGCCACAAAGATAATGAGCCTAAACGCAAGCGACCTTCATTTCCTTTCCGACCCAGCCCCCTTGCTGGCCAAGCAACGCATAGTGGCGGAAGTGAAAACCTTGTTGGAAAAAGCAGGGCAACAACTGTTGGAGATGCCTCACCTTATTGCCTTTTCCGCTGGCAAACCCGCTAAGGTATCCAAAGGAGAAAACCTGCAAGGCTTGCCTTTTTTGGTGCTTGATGTGCCAAAGATTGGCAGCGAAAAAGCAGGTTTTAGGAATATCAGGGTGTTGGTATGGTGGGGTAGGATGGTTTCAATTAGTTTGTTACTAAAGGGTGAGGAGCAAACCGAATGGCTCGAACTGGCAGCAGAAAACCTTGCCTTATCAAAATTGAATTTGGAGGTTTGTTCACTTTGGCAAAATGAGGAATCTGGTTTGGTAGCAAAACGTGAACTTGTCCAGTCCATTTTCCAAAAAGAGTCCGAAATCCGGCTCACGGTTTTCCACCCGATTGGAGAGCTTGCCCACCTCAATTCAAATTTTTTACACTTTTGCACATTGTTAAAAAGGGGCTGAGAATCTGGAATTGTAAAAAGGAAGTCCTTGGTTGGTGTCCCCACCAAGCAACAATAAATCAATTAGTTTTATTAAAATCAGTTAGTTGACATTAGTTAGTTAAAGTTATTAACCAACTAATTGTATAGGTCGGGCCTGTAGTTTTCCTGCCAGTTTGTGTGGATTATGTGCGATAACGTATGGCCAAAGCTGGTATTTGCAAATGTGAATACCATACATTTGCGAATGTGAACCCTGAATTTGCAAATGTGAATGTCGCTAATAGCCCTTTCCCAGCAAGGCTTTCAGCTTTTGTTGACAGTTTGGGGCTCACCAAGAAGTCTTTTGCGGAAAAAATTGGTTTGGCTCAGTCCATAGTCACCCACATCACCACCGGAAGGAACCTTCCCGGCCTTGATGCCATCCAAAAAATACTGAACGCCTACCCTACCCTCAACCCCGATTGGCTGCTGATGGGAAAAGGGGAAATGCTGAGAAAACCGACTGGCCCCGATACGACAGAACTGAAAAAGGAACTGGCTGGCCTGAGCCAAAAGCTGCAATCAGTTAGCTATGAACTGCATACTGCCATGAAAATGGTTAAGATATTAGAAGATAAACTACTATAAGTCGTAAGGATTTACCACTTTTAAGCCATCAATCCCCTTAAAATCGGAATCGCTGCGTGTAACAAAAACAAGCTTATTAACCAATGCTGGGTTTGCAATAATTGAATCTCTGAGCCCAAACCATTGCCCTGTCTAATGAGTGCAGTTCTTTTTACAACTAATTAATTTAGCCTCCAGTTGACTTCTCGCTAACCACACTAAGCCGCTACTTTTGCAACTTCTACTTGAATACCATACACAACTACTGTTTTGGCGAAGATGCCAACCAGCAACCCCTTGGCCAGCTGATTGATTGAAATATAAAAGCAAAACATTGACGGAAACTACTATGAGACACTTAGATAAAAAGGACGTTAACTATTTTGCGTCATTGGTTGGCAATGAAAATGTCCTTTCTGATGAATCCCTTAAAGAACCCTACAGCCACGACTACACCGAAGACCTACGTTTCATGCCCAGCTTGGTGTTGAAGCCCGCAACGGTGGAAGAAATATCGGGCGTACTGAAACATTGCAACGAAAAGAAAATACCCGTTACAGCCAGGGGGGCTGGCACAGGCTTGAGCGGCGGTGCATTGCCTGTGGAAGGCGGTATTGTGCTGGCCATGGAACGGCTGAACAGGATCATTGACATTGATACACAGAATTTTCAGGCAATTGTTGAGCCAGGGGTAATCAATGAAGTGTTTCAGCAGGCGGTGATGGAAAAGGGACTGTTTTACCCTCCCGACCCTGCCAGCAAAGGCTCGTGCTTTTTGGGCGGCAACATTGCCCACAGTAGCGGTGGGCCAAGGGCTGTGAAGTATGGCACTACCAAAGATTTTGTGTTGAACCTACAAGTGGTGTTAGCCAGCGGCGAAGTGATTTGGACAGGTGCAAATACACTGAAAAACTCCACAGGATACAACCTCACCCAACTAATGGTGGGTAGTGAAGGCACATTAGGTATTGTGACCAAAATTGTTTTTAGATTGCTACCCCTGCCCCGCCACCATTTTTTGATGCTGGCACAATTTGAAACAGCCAAAGTTGCATGTGAATGCGTAAGCAAAATATTCATGGAAGGCACTACTCCATCCGCTTGTGAGTTCATGTCCCGCCGAGCTTTCACAGCTTCGCTTGATTATTTGAACATTAAATTTGACCTGCCAGAAAATGCCGAAGCGTTGCTATTGATAGAGCTGGATGGCAACAACTTGGACATGTTACATAATGAAGGGCTGCAAGTGGCAGAAAACCTGCTTGGTTGGAGTTGTGTTGATGTGCTGGTGTTCGACACCGCTGAACAGCAAGAGCATATCTGGAAAATCCGCCGCTCCATTGGAGAAGCTGCCAAGCACAACAATGTGTACAAGGAGGAAGATACGGTGGTGCCAAGGGCTTACTTACCAGCATTGCTTGACCAAGTTGCGGAAATTGAATCTCGCTATGGGTTTCGCACTATCATTTACGGACATGCAGGTGATGGCAACCTTCATATCAACATCTTGAAAGACCAATTGAGCGATGATTTTTGGAAGAACGTTATCCCTAAAGCTATTACGGAAATATTTGAGGAATGTGTGCGGCTGGGAGGCACTATCAGTGGCGAACACGGTATTGGCTACGTACAGAAACCCTACATCCATTTGGCATTGAGCGACACCCACCGCCATCTGATGCGGAGCATAAAAAACGCGTTCGACCCCAGCGGAATTTTGAACCCGGGGAAGATTTTTTGAAGGGGAATCCATATTTGATTGATGAATGCCTGCATTTTTGCTGCCCATTTTTTCTCGCAGATGGCCGCAGATATAAAAAAACGCAAATTTAATACTAGTTCTTTTTTCCATAAAAAACTCTAAATACGTCACCTATTTTTACATTTCCAAATCTCGAAATCATCACATCATAAAATTGACCCACCCTCCCCTCTCCCACCCTGTTTTTGATGTAGTAGCAAAAGCTGCTGCCGAGGAAGGAATTCGTTGCTTTGTGATTGGTGGCTATGTGCGTGACTTTTTCTTGAAACGCCCCTCGAAAGATGCCGACTTTGTGGTGTTGGGCGATGGTGTCGCATTTGCCGAAAAGGTAGCGACTAAGCTGGGTGTGCGAGTGAATGTGTTCAAAAAATTTGGAACGGCAGTGTTGAACTTTGAGGGTTGGGATTTTGAATTTGTAGGTGCCCGAAAAGAGAGTTATCGCAGCGAAAGCAGGAAGCCGAAAGTAGAACTTGGCACCCTCGAAGACGACCAAAACCGACGCGATTTTACCATCAATGCCATGGCTTTTGGGCTTGGCGAAAAAGAGTTTGGCGAACTCACCGACCCCTTCAACGGAATGCAAGATTTGAACGATGGAATTATCCGTACACCCCTTGAGCCTGGAATAACTTTTAGCGACGACCCTTTGAGGATGATGCGGGCAATCCGCTTTGCAACACAACTAAATTTCACAATACACCCCGAAACACTTGAAGGAATAAAGGCAAACGCTCACCGACTGGACATTATTTCTGCTGAACGTATCACCGATGAACTAAATAAAATTATACTCTCGCCCAATCCAAGCATCGGCTTTAAGCTGTTGTTCGATACCAAGTTGCTGCACCGCTTTTTCCCTGAATTAGTTGCAATGCAGGGAGTAGAAACCATTCGTGGTAAAAGCCATAAAGACAATTTTTACCACACCTTGCAGGTGTTGGATCAAATTTGCGAAATGACAGGTAACCTTTGGCTTCGGTGGGCAGCTATCATGCACGATATTGCTAAACCCCTCACCAAACGTTTTGAACCTGAAGGATTCACCTTTCATGGGCATGAGGACAAGGGTAGCCGCATGGTGAAACCTATTTTCAGGCGGATGAAACTGCCGCTAGATGAGAAAATGGAATATGTGAGCAAACTGGTGATGCTGCACCTGCGACCCAAGGCATTGGCCGAAAGTCCACAAAGTACTGACAGCGGCTACCGCAGGCTGATAGTGGATGCTGGAGAAGATGCCGAAGACCTGTTCACCCTTTGTCGAGCCGACATCACTAGCAAGAACAAACAGAAGGTAGAACTTTACCGCAAAAACCTGGAAGATGTGCGGCAAATGATGAATGAAGTGGCTGAGCGTGACGACCTACGAAACTGGCAGCCTCCAGTTGATGGGCTTGACATTATGAACGCTTTCGGCATTGGCCCGGGGCGGCAGATTGGTATTATCAAAAACATTATCCGAGAAGCTATTTTGGAAGGCGATATACCCAACCAACGTGATCCTGCTGTAAAACTAATGGTAACTACTGGACTTGAGTTGGGCTTGGCACTAATGAAAAAATTGAATTGAAATAACCCCATTCATGGTTATTTCATGATTTCGTCGTAGGAAAGAGATGGTGCAGCAGCCAATTGCATTATGAAGAAGGTAGGTAGCTATACCATCATAGACAACGAAGCCTTTCAAAAGGTTGATTCGTTGTTGGCAGATTAACCACTTTGTTTTGCCTTCCTATAGAGGGCCTCGCTAGGCGTAGGTGCGAAGCATCTTTATTTCTCTATAAACTTTGGCACCTTGAAGTAATCCGAATCATGTGAGGGTGCATTTTTCAAGGCATCAGCCTGACTGAGCATCTCCCCTACATTGTCTTCACGCAAGCAGTTAGTTTCGTCACTCATGTATATCAACGGTTCTACACCATCAGTTGGCAGTTCTTGAAGTTTTTCGCAAAAGCCAAGAATCCTGTCGAGGTCTGCTTTGATATTTTGCTTTTCCTCACCTGAAAATTCAAGCCGAGCTAGGTGAGCCAGTTTGTCAATAGTTTCGTCCGTAATCTTATTTCCCATTCGAGATGCAAAAATAAACATCTTGCTGCTTGGTTTTGATTTTATTTCGCAGTTCGATTTTGAATTATTCTGAAACATTAGACTATCTGTACAACCGCCTGCCTATGTTTACTCGCATAGGCAAGGCCGCTTACAAGGGCAACTTGGACAACACCCATCAATTAATGGATATGCTTGGCCATCCTGAGAAAAAGCTTAAGTGCATACATGTGGCGGGCACCAATGGTAAAGGCTCTACCAGCCATTTTTTTGCAAGCATATTGCAGGAAGCTGGATACAAAACTGGACTTTACACATCACCACACCTAAAGGATTTCAGGGAGCGGATACGGATGAATGGAAATATGATCCCAGAAAATGAAGTGGTCGATTTTACGGAGAAATTCAAATCAAAATTTGAAGTAATAGAACCTTCATTTTTTGAGTTGACTGTGGCTATGTGTTTTTGGTGGTTCGAAAAAGAGCAACCTGATATATGTATCATAGAAACCGGTCTGGGCGGTCGTCTTGACAGCACCAATGTTATACACCCACTGCTGTCCGTCATCACTAATATTGGGCTTGACCACACCGATCTATTGGGCAAAACCCTTCCGCTAATTGCCGCAGAAAAGGCTGGAATTATTAAACCTGAAAGAACAGTTGTCATTGGAGAACGAAATCCTGAAACAGATTCCGTATTTTTGGCAAAGGCTAAGGAAATGAATGCGGGTTTATATTTTGCGGAGGACAATTGGAAGATAGAAAATGTTGAATTCATAGAGGAGAATATGGTAGCCAATATTTCAAATCAGAAAACGTCAATTTTCAAAAATATCTCCTCTGGCCTTAATGGTATTTACCAAAAAAAGAACTTGATTACCGTGATGCAGGCCATAGAAATTTTGCAACAGCAGGACTGGAACATCTCAGAACAGAACATCCGTTATGGACTCCTGAAAGTCAAAGAAAACACAGGCCTGATGGGACGTTGGCAAGTATTGCGACAAAATCCCCTGACCATTGCCGACACAGCACACAACGTGGATAGCGTTGCCCTAGTGATGCTGCAACTAAGTCAAACTCCTCATCAAAAACTGCACATTGTGTGGGGCATGGTAGCCGACAAAGACATCAGTGGGGTGCTGGCACTTTTGCCCAAAGAAGCTGCCTATTATTTCTGCAATGCCAACCTACCACGTGCTTTGCCCGCAACCGAACTTGCCAAACAAGCAAATCAATTTGAATTGAAAGGAAATGGCTATGAAACTGTTGCAGAAGCTTATTCCTCTGCACTAAATGCAGCCGACAAAGAAGATCTGATTTTTGTAGGTGGAAGTACGTTTGTTGTGGGAGAAGTGGTGTAGGTCAGCTCACAGATGCATCCTGCCCTTTTTACCCAGCAACACATCTTCCGATTCTACATGGTCGGGGTCAGGTATGCAGCAATCAACAGGGCACACCGCCGCACACTGTGGCTCCTCGTGGAAGCCCACACACTCGGTGCATTTGTAGTGCGTTATGTAATAAGTATCTTGCGATATAGGAGTTTGGCGGGCAGTCACATCCACCATTTCGCCATCTTTTTCCATTTGTCCTGTCACGGTTGTGCCATCAGAAAAAGACCACTCAGCTCCTGATTCATAGATTGCATTGTTCGGACATTCGGGTTCGCAGGCACCGCAGTTGATGCACTCGTCAGTAATCATAATAGCCATAGTCGTATTCTTGTTTAGATTGTTTCTTAATAAAGTGTAATTTCTACTTCAAAACTAAGGGATTAATTTCACATTGTTTCGCTTCACCTTTGCATTAGTAAAAAAAGTATGAACATAGAACATAGAAAATCGGCATTTGTTCGCTTGGGTCAATGGATGCGAGATGTGGAAAAGGACTCAATCGAAGCGGTGTTGCAGCAAGCCCATAACGAAAACCAGTGGTTCACCCCCGAAAATAGTTTGGCAGCTATCCGCAACCTGGGGCAAATGCTGGATGAAAAGGATTTAAATGATTGGTTGGCTAATTATGAATTCAAGGAAATCGAACCGAAGCGAATCGGCATCATCATGGCAGGTAATATACCGTTGGTAGGCTTCCACGATTTGATGTGCGTATTGCTTTCGGGCCATGTGGCTGTTGTAAAAATGAGCAAGGAAGACAAAGTGCTTTTACCTTTTGTGCTGAAAAAGTTGTTTGAAATAGCACTGGCTTTGAAAACCCAAGTAGAACTGGCTGAAAAGCTAGAGAACTACGATGCAGCCATTGCTACAGGCAGCAACAACTCAGCTATGCACTTTGAATATTATTTCCGCAAGGTGCCACATATTATTCGCCGAAACCGCAATTCTGTGGCGGTAATCAGCGGAAATGAAACCCCCGAAGAATTGGTAGAACTTGGCCACGACATATTTGATTACTTCGGACTGGGCTGCCGCAATGTTTCCCAAATTTATCTACCCCAAGACTTTGATATCGCAAGGTTCTATGAGCCTTTGCAGCAGTATTCAGAAATCATAAACCATAACAAATATGCGAACAATCATACCTTTCAAAAGGCTATACATATCATGAACCTAGTGCCCATTTTCGATAATGATTTTCTTATTTTGGTTGAACATGAACAAATAGCCAGCCCTACAGCTACTTGCCACTACCAACGATATAATGATATAATCGAAGTAGAGAAAGTACTCACTTCTAAGCAAGATCAAGTGCAGTGCATAATTGCTCAGCCAAATACCTTGAAAATAATAAAGACTTATCCGTTCGGGAAGGGGCAGCAACCAAAGCTTTGGGATTATGCCGATGGTGTAGACACGATGAGGTGGGTAGCCAATTTATAGGTTTCGCTTTTTAGTTCGTAACCCGGCCAAGAACTCCTTCTTTCAGCGAGTATTTGGAAGCTATCAGTTGGTTGATCCCACAGTTATTCATTACATAATTCACTAGTATGGAAGCTACGACTATCATTTCGATGCGAAAGCTAATGATACCGGGCATGGCCATTCGTTGTGAAGGTGTTGAATCAAGCAAGGCTGCATGGATATTTTTGTATTGAGGAATATCCAATTCCATACTCAGGTTTTCACCAAACCTATTTTTTGAAAGAAGCAAAAGAGTTTCAAACGAACCAGCTGCACCAACAAGTATTTTACATGGATGTATTTTGAGAGCTTCTTGCAAAGGACCAAGGGCTTCGGCGAGGTGGTTTTCAAGAGCTAAAGTATCATTTGGATTGATAGGTTCTGATTGGTGAAATTTATCTCTCAATCTTGCTGCACCTAGCATAAAGCTTTCTCTCCAGAGCATATCCCCTCCCCTGCCAATGATGAATTCCACTGAGCCGCCACCGATGTCCATCACTAGGTAATTTTCAGGAATAGAAACTGTCTGTTTTACCCCTTCAAAAATATATGCTGCCTCTTCATCACCACTAATAATTCGTATACATACACCAGTATATTCAAAAATAGTATCAATAAACGCCTTCCCGTTGCTGGCACTGCGTATGCCCGATGTCGCGAAGGCACTTACCTTGTGCATCGGTATTCCCAACTGGGTGCAGCTATGCGACATGGCGGCGAAGGCAAGTATGCCACGTTCAAAAGCTCGTTCGCTGATAATCCCACTGTTGATTGTGCCTTCGCCAAGTTTCACCACATACTGTTTCTTTTCCAGCATCTCCATGCTGCCATCGGGTTGTATATTTACAGCCAGCAAGTGAAAGGTGTTAGTGCCTAAATCAAGAACCGCTGATTTCATAAACGTATGTTAATTGGCAGTCAGTTCAGCGGCGGTTTGCAAGGCGGTTTCGGTATATTTTATTCCGCCAAGCATCTGTGCTATTGCTTCCAATTTTGTGTTGCCTTTCAAGGCATTCACCCGTGTATATGTTTTGCCGTTTGTTTCCTGTTTGTACACGGCATACACATGCTCGGCCTTGGCTGCTATCTGTGGCAAATGGGTGATACATATTACCTGGTGGTGCTGCGAAAGCCGACGCATCATGTTGCCCACTTTCAATGCAGTTTCACCGCTGATGCCGCTGTCTATCTCATCAAAAATAAGTGTGTCTAAGCTATTCATTCCGGCCATGAAAGTCTTAATGCAAAGCATGAGTCGGGATAATTCACCACCACTTGCCGCTTTTTCCAACGGAATAAAATCGGAACCTTTGTTGGCTGCAAACTGAAAACTCACCAAATCAAAACCACTAGGCATTGGTTCGGTTTTGGTTTCCATAGCTATCCGAAGTTTGGCATTTTCCAGCCCTACTTCCGTAAGCATTTTGTTCAGTTCTTTTTCAATGTTGGCCAATGCCTTTTGCCTTTTGCCGCTTAGTTTGATACCTAAGTCTTGCAGTTTTGAGAAATGTTGTTCTACCAATTTTTGTGTGGCCGTAATGTTTTCATTCAGGCTAAAAATAGCTTGGAGTTTTTCCTCCAAATCTGTTTGTAATTGCAGCAATTCAGCAATGGTTTTCACCCGGTGTTTGGTCTGCAATTGGTGCAGCAGTTTCAGACGGTCGTTTACTGTTTCCAACCTATCAGGACTTAGTTGCACTTGCTCAATGGCAGTTTCTATTTCGGCGGCAATGTCTTTAAGTTCTATGTAGCTGCTTTCAAGCCGCTGGGCCAATGGTGTCAGGCTTTGCAAGTTTTTTGCAGCTTGCAGCAAACTCGTTCTTGCAGCCGCCAATTGATCCAACAGGTTAGCATCTGATTGGCTAAGCACCATCAAGGCATTCTGACAATTTTCCAATATACTTTCGGCATTGCTCAGGGTTTGCAGTTCGGCTTCCAGTTTCTCCTGTTCTCCTT
>SHWZ01000077.1 GCA_009693575.1 Flavobacteriaceae bacterium
CCTGCCACATTAAACACCAAATGTTCGTTCAGCTTGATACAGTCCAAGTCCTGATACTGTGCGTGATTAAAATGCTGCAAAGCCCTTTGAATATTCATAGGAATTTTCAAGTGCCTAGCCAGTCCATTGCCCGACCCAAGCGGCAGCAGGGACAAAGCAGTTTTGCTGCCAATAAGTCCTTGAGCGATTTCGTTCAAAGTGCCATCGCCCCCGCAGGAAACTACAATATCCACTTCTTCCTGGGCAGCACTGCGGGCTAAGTGGGTAGCATGCCCTGCTTCGCGAGTACGACTTATTTCTACCTCAAATTCATAGGGGTTTATGTTCGCAAAAATCAGTTGCTCCATGCCGTTTCCTTTTCCGTGTCCGGCTTTGGGGTTGATAATGAACAAGACCTTTTTCATGACGAGTGTGCAGCAAAAAACGGTATGGCAGGTTAACTGTGATGATGTGATAACGAAATCCTTTAGGTTTTCGTTAGGCTCATGGCTTCTGATTATTGTATTCCATTTCAACAAAAATCTACCATAAAGTAAAAACTATTAACTCGAAACCGATAGCTAACCTTAATTTTGACCAGAGAAAATACCGTGCTTAAAAATATATTTTTATCGCTGCTACTTGCAGCCACACTTTTGCCAGCTACTGCCCAACTCGATAGCTCCTTAGTGCAATTTTCAGGGCTGGTACTCAGCAATGATAGTCTACGTGCAATGCCCTACACAGCGGTTCGCAATAGTCGACGAAAGATAGTAGCTATCACTGATATGGAAGGCTTCTTCAACATGGTGGTTCGCAAAGGCGACACTGTGTATTTCACCCAATTGGGCACACAGCCAGCCAAGTTTATTGTTCCCCAAAACCTGAATGGTAACAAACATTCTATTGTGCAACTAATGGTGAATGACACCATAGAATTATCGGCCACCATAGTGAGGCCCTGGCCTACCAAACGCGAATTTGATTACGAGTTCGTGCATGGCACCTTCAGAGACGATGAGTTGGAAGCCCTGCGGCAGAGTGTGAGTGAAGAGGAGCGGGCAAAAATTGCCATGAACTTGCCGATGGATGCTAACGAAAACTACCAAGCCTACATGAATTCGCAGTACCAACGCTACTACTGGACTGGCCAAACACCGCCCGTGCGAATCATGGATCCAATTGCATGGTCACAGTTTTTCAAAGCATGGAAATCGGGAAAGTTTAAGAAGAAACGTTAACACTTATGTTTACCAAACACCCTAACAAATACCTGCCACTCGATTTTGAAGTGAGCGACTGGACTGGACTAAAACCTTTTTTTGAAGAGCTGCAAAGTCGACCGATTGACTCTGCCTTTGGATTGCGAAACTGGTTGCAAGACCTTAGCGGACTGGAGCAGGTGCTTGAGGAAGACCTTGGTTGGCGGTATATCCGCATGACTTGCGACACAACAGATAAAGCTTTGGAAGAAAGCTACCTCTTTTTTGTAAGTGAGATAGAGCCACAGATTGCACCTTTTAGCAATAGCCTGAACAAAAAGATGGCCGAATGCCCTTACTTGAAAGAGCTTGACTCTGCTGATTACTTTACCTATTTCAGGAGGGTAAAAAAGGAATTGGAGATATACCGGGAGGAAAACACACCCCTGTTTGTGGAACTAGCAGCCTTGCAGCAGAAGTATGGACAAATAAGCGGGGCAATGACGGTAGAGATGGACGGCAAAACCATCACCCTGCAACAAGCGGCCAACTTCTACAAAAGCACCGACCGAGGCATTCGCAAGCAGGCATTTGAACAAATAGCTAACAGGCGGCTACAAGATGCTGACACCTTAGACGATTTGTTTGAACAACTCCTTAAAATCCGCCACCAAGTAGCCTTAAATGCAGGCTTTGCCAATTTCAGGGATTATATGTTTTCAGCCATGGGAAGGTTTGATTATACAGTAGCCGACTGCGAAGCGTTCCATCAATCGGTGAAGGATGAAGTGGTGCCTCTGGTGCGAAAGATGGACGAGGATCGCATGGCGAAACTCGGACTAGGAGAACTTCGCCCTTGGGATACCGAAGTTGATTTGGATGGCAAACCGCCGCTGAAACCCTTTGCAGACGGAAAGGATTTGCTGGATAAAACGGTACAGTGTTTTGGTGCTATAGACCCTTGGTTTAAAGGATGTATTGAGGCCATGATACAGATGGGACATTTTGATGTGGAAAGCAGGATAGGCAAAGCACCGGGTGGATATAACTACCCGCTTCCCGCCACAGGAGTACCTTTTATTTTTATGAATGCTGCCAGCAATACCCGTGACGTGGAAACAATGGTTCACGAAGCTGGCCATGCTTTTCATTCTATCCTCACCCGTGATTTAGAACTGAACGCTCAAAAGAATTTCCCGAGTGAGGTGGCCGAACTAGCCAGCATGAGCATGGAGCTTATTTCATCCGATGCCCAGGCTTGTTTTTACCCGAACAAGGAAGACCATCAGCGGGCTCAGACAGAACATTTGGAAGGAATTATAGAGGTGTTGCCTTGGATAGCGACGGTAGACAAGTTCCAGCATTGGATATACACTAACCCTACCCACAACCGCCAAGAACGCAGGCAGGCTTGGTTAGATATTTCGGGCGAATTCAGCACGAGGGTGGTAGACTGGACTAGCTACGAACATATCCGTCCAACAGGCTGGCATAAGCAATTGCATATATTTGAAGTGCCTTTTTATTATATAGAATATGGTTTTGCCCAATTAGGTGCTTTGGGTGTCTGGAAAAACTATCTGGATAACCCCGCCGATGCTTTGCAAAAATATAAAGATGCCCTCTCTATCGGCTACATGAAAACTATACCAGGAATATACGAAACAGCGGGGGTGAAATTTGACTTTTCAGCCGCCAACATCCGCAGGCTCATGGAGCTTGTGCAGGGGAAGATGGGCTGAGTTAACTATTGAACGGTAATACCTTCATCGCATGAATCCAGTATTGTTCAGCATTAATGGCTTGGAAGTTTACAGTTATGGGTTTTTCATAGCACTGGGCATCACCCTGTCTTTTTTCTTTTTCAAGCGGGAAAGTAAATTGGATTATGGTCAGGTATCCGATATGTTCTTATACATTATTGTAGCAGCCTTTGTAGGTGCTAAGGTCTTGTTCTACCTAGAGGATTTGCCTAAATACATTAGTCATCCTTCACTCATTTTCAGTTCGCCCGGCCAAGGCTTTGTATTTTATGGTTCTTTCCTTTTTGTATTGGCCACACTTTGGTGGTGGTTTCGTCGGCAGGGGTTGCCCTTTAGGGGCATGATGGATTTGATAGGCATTGGCGGGGCTTTGGTGCTGGGCTTTGGCAAGCTAGGCTGTTTCATGGCTGGCTGCTGCCACGGTAGCATATGCGACCCTGCTTTTGGGATTGTATTTTCAAATCCACAATCAATGGCAGAGCCACTGGGGCAAACGCTTTACCCAGTTCAATTATACGATGCTTTATTGGTTTTTTCCATTGTCGGTTTTCTGCTTTGGTATAAAAAAAGAAGGGCATTTGCAGGACAGCTTTTTCTTATTTTTGGTATGGCCTACTCGTTTGGCAGGTGCATCACAGAGCTTTATCGGGGCGATGAATCGAGGGGTTTCCTTTTCGGGGGCTTGCTGTCCCACTCACAGTTCATCGGCTTGCTAGTTATTTCAGTCTCTCTTTATTTTTGGCGGAAGTGGAGAAGGGTCTAAAGGAATAACTCCGCCTGCACTTTTTTGGGCAGGCTTTTCACCACCAGTTCGTAACTGTGGTTTATAAGTTCAATTACAAGTTTTCTGGGCAGACTTCCATCCATGTACACGCTGTTCCACTGCTGCTTGTGCATGTGGTAACCTGGCTGTATTGCTGGGTATTCCTCACGCAATTGGATGGCCCTTTCAGGGTCACATTTCAAGTTTACGAAGTCGAACTTATCTACCCCGCACAGGGCAAACATTTTACCCGCAACCTTGAACACCAGCGTTCCTTCTCCAAAAGGAAAACCCTCAGTGACTGCATGCTTTGCAAGGCAGTAATCTCTAAATTCTTGAATATCCATATGGCAAAGATGGGGAAAATTCATTTTTTACTTACCCCATTACCTTTGTGTTAAGAAAATGAAGGCCATACATAAAGCTGCACTGCTATCAACCATCGTACTATTGATGGGAGGCATTAGCTGCATACCATCTTCGACTCCACCTAAATACATTACAGAAAGAGTGGTCATCATAGTGGTGGATGGTCCTCGATTCACGGAAACTTGGGACGAGCCTGACAGGTACTACATCCCCATACGAAATGGGCTACTGAAGCAAGGGGTGATGTGTCAAAACTTTTACAATGAAGGGGTGACATATACCAACAATGGCCATGCGGCAATAAGTACGGGAGTGTATGACAACTTGAATAATTGGGGAAGTTCTTACCCCGCCAATCCATCCATTTTTCAATATTACCTAAAACAGAAAGGGCTGCCAGCCAGTAAATGTCAACTGATAACCAGCAAGGATAAACTGAGCATTTTGGCTGATTGCAACGACGCAAACTGGGCCGGCAAATACATGCCCGAAACCGATTGTGGCAACGGAGGAGCACACAGCGGTTACCGCAATGATGCTGTGACCTACGCACACATTATCCAAACTTTAAGCAAAAAACACCCAAACCTTGTACTTGTTAATTTTATTGAGCCTGATGGAAGTGGACACAACAACGACTGGCAGGGTTATATCAATGGTATTAGGAAAACGGATGAATATATTGGGAATGTGTGGAAATACCTGCAACAAGATACCTACTACAAAGGCAAAACCACCCTAATGGTAAGCAATGACCATGGACGTCACCTTGATAGTGTATTCGATGGCTTTATTAGCCACGGTTGCACCTGCGAAGGTTGCCGTCGTATAGAGTTCTTCGCCATCGGGCCCGATTTTAAGGAGAATTATACTTCCACAAAAAACGCAGAACAAACAGACATAGCTGCCACGGTAGGCGAAATTCTAGGTTTCAAAGCCACCCATAGCAATGGCAGGGTGATGAAGGAGTTGTTTAAGTAGCCTTCGCTGTTGCCTGTCGGCAATGACTGCTCAGGGTGACAATCACAATTAAGCAGTAGCCATCTTGGAATTGGCCGCCCGCTTGCGTTCGTTTTCGTCCAGATGAACTTTACGGATGCGGATGCTAAGGGGGGTCAACTCTACATATTCATCTTCCTGAATGTATTCAAGGGCTTCTTCCAGCGACATATCAATCTTTGGGGCAATGCGGGTAGCGTCATCACTGCCACTAGCTCGGTGGTTGGTCAGCTTCTTTGCTTCCACTATGTTCACCACAAGGTCGTTGGGGCGTATGTGTTCTCCGATGATTAGTCCAGTATAAACTTCCTGTCCGGGCTCAATGAAAAACTTGCCCCGGTCTTGCAGCTTATCTATGGAATAGCCTGTGGCCACCCCGTTGTCTTTGGAGATTAGAACACCAGCAAGCCTTTTTGGAATAGTACCCTTCCAAGGCTCGTATCCTTCCAAGCGGTGAGCCATGATAGCTTCTCCAGCAGTGGCAGTCAATACATTGTTACGCAATCCGATAATGCCCCTTGAAGGAATTGAAAACTCCAGATGTTGCAAGTCTCCTTTTGGCTCCATTATTTTCAGTTCACCCTTTCGTTGGCTCACCAGCTCTATCACCTTGCCAGCCGATTCAGCGGGCACATCCACCTGTAGGTTTTCTATTGGTTCGCATTTCTGCCCGTTTATCTCTTTTATCAATACTTGTGGTTGGCCCACTTGCAATTCGTAGCCTTCCCTACGCATGGTCTCTATCAAAATGGAAAGGTGGAGTATGCCACGGCCAAATACCAATATCCTATCTGGGGAATCCGTTTCCTGTAGCCTCATGGCCAGGTTTTTTTCAATCTCTTTCTCCAAGCGTTCACGCACGTGGCGGCTGGTTACAAACTTGCCTTCTTTGCCAAAGAACGGGCTATTGTTGATAGTGAACAACATGCTCATCGTTGGCTCATCTATTTTGATATGCACCATGCCCTCAGGATTTTCAAAGTCGGCAATAGTATCGCCTATTTCAAAGCCTTCGATGCCTGCTACTGCACATATTTCGCCTGCTTCTACTTTATCAGCTTTCATGCGGCCAAGCCCTTCGAAAGTATAAAGTTCTTTTACCCTGCTTTTCAAAATGCTACCATCCCTTTTCATCAACGAGATAGGTTGATTCACGCTGATGCTTCCACGGGTAAGGCGGCCAATAGCAATCCTGCCAGTGAAGTTGCTATAATCCAAAGAGGTTATCTGCAATTGTAGGTTTCCTTCTACTACCAATGGAGCAGGCACATACTCTATCACTTTGTCGAGAAGTGGTGTTATTGAATCTGTAGGGTTCTTCCAGTCCTCGCCCATCCAGCCTTGCTTGCTGCTGCCGTATAGTGTAGGGAAATTCAATTGGTCTTCGGTGGCATCCAAGTTGAAAAACAAGTCGAATACATGGTCATGCACCTCATCAGGACGGCAGTTCGGTTTGTCCACTTTGTTTATTACCAAAATGGCTTTCTTGCCAAGTTGCAAAGCTTTTTGCAACACAAAACGGGTCTGTGGCATTGGGCCTTCAAAGGCATCTACCAATAGCAATACTCCGTCGGCCATGTTCAGCACACGCTCCACTTCGCCACCAAAATCGGCGTGGCCGGGTGTGTCTATGATATTTATTTTGTAACCCTTGTATTGTACTGATACGTTTTTGGCCAAGATGGTGATGCCCCGTTCACGCTCCAGGTCGTTATTATCCAGTATCAATTCGCCTGTCTCCTGATTGTCGCGGAAGAGCTTAGTGATGTGGAGTATTTTGTCAACAAGGGTCGTCTTTCCGTGGTCAACGTGGGCAATGATGGCTATGTTCCTGATTTGCTGCATATTTTCTTAATCCGATTTCGGGGGGCAAAGGTACGCATCAATATAAAGTGAAAGTTGGCAGGGAGGAAAGATTTTTTGGGGAGGGCTGTTTTTAGGGCAAATGCTGAACTACGCCATCATCGTTGTGACATCCCAGGGGCCTTGACGAGTGAGGTTTATGCACTGCGTGGGCTGTTGCTTTCATCTCCTCCAATCAGTTGGCCAAGGGCAGTGGTTAGCTTGCCCACCAACCAGTCATTATCAAATGCTATTAATTAATGCTTCCCCAAACTGAAAAACCGCAGGATATTAAAGCCAAAATATACATCACCTTTCTGCCATTTGCCAGTGGTGAATGGCACAGTCAGGTTCTCGACCATGCCCTGTGAATTGGATATAATTAACTGGAACACGTGGCCACCAGTTTCAATGTCGTAGCCAATAGAAAATGGTGTAGTAGCTGTGCTCCCTTTATAGCGATTCAAGACTGGCTGATACTCAAAGTTCAGGCGGCTGCTTCTACCTGTACGAATATTGACACCAACTGGCAGAATGAACAAATCGTTGGGTTCGTCTGCTGCGGTTACCAAGTTTTGGTGTAGCACCATCGGTGCCACTTGCAATACTAATTTGGGGTGAACCCTGCGGGCAATAATAAGTTGGTTCACATAGGTGAGTCTTGATGAAAAATAATTGGTGCGGCCAGCCAATCCTTGGTCGGCCCAGCTAAGGCCATTGCAGCCAATGTTGGTGAGAAACGCAATAGATAGTGGTTTGCTTTTTTTGCCTTTGGTAGTTTGGCTCATCAGTTTATATTTCAAACTGGCGGTGTACATTTTCAATTGAGTGCTGCGGCTCACCCCCACAGAAAAATCTTTGGTTACCCCATATTCAAAGCCCAAAAACATGGAGCCTTTGTCCAGCCCGAAAAGCTGATAAGGGCCTTCGTTTACTTTACCAAAACGGTGGTGAATTTTATAATCTAGATGGTGCTTGGCTGTTGTTTCAGTTGTGTGGCCATTCACCAGTCTATTGCATTTGAAAAGTGCAGGGATAGGCACAGCAGTTTCATCTGTTTCTAATGATTTCAACAAGTCATCATCTTGGGCATTTGCAACGCCAAAAAAAAGAAAACCTGAAAGGAGAAGTATATATTTAAGGTTCATTGTTTTTAGTTTTTAGTTAGGAAAAGAATCACGTACCCATTTGTTTACCAGTGCCAGATTGCAGGCATTCATTTTCACACCACCTTTGGGCATGTTGCTACAGCCAGTTTGTTCAATGCAGCAGAGCAAGTTATTGTTTTTCACAGCAATTTTTGCGTCAGCATAAACATCCAAAGCCACTGAACCGGACTTGCTTGCCGTGTTGTGGCATCCGCTGTTGTTGCAAAATACATCAAACACTTTGGGCTTGATTATGGTGGCATAGCTCACACTTGTGGTGTCGCAGGTTGAGGAAGGATAGAGTTTTCCTTCTTTGTCGTAGTAGCACGA
>SHWZ01000078.1 GCA_009693575.1 Flavobacteriaceae bacterium
TTCTACTCCTCACTCTTGCAGGCTTGTTTACTCTTGGTCTAATGCCAGGCTTGCTACTTGATTTTCTGGGATAATATTTTCTGGCTATGGTATTCGAAACTCTAGATAAAATGTAGTCCCAGAACTTGAGTTGGTCTCAAACCATATTTTCCCATTGGCATGATCCATTATCTTTTTTACCATTGCCAATCCCAATCCCATACCTGAGTTTTTGGTGCTAAAGTTCGGTTCATATACTTTGTCCTGTATTTCCTCGGGAATACCAGTTCCATTGTCGGATATACTTATTAGCACCTTGTTTTCATGTGGCTCTATAGAAATACGAATAGTAGGTTTCATTCCTTCAGGGGCTGCCTGAATTGCATTTTTTAGCAGGTTATTAAGCACCCGCTTCCATTCGTCTTTGTCTACCAGTATGTATATTTTTTTTTCGAAGCCCGCGAAGGAAATGGTCGCCTCCTCTTCAAACAAGGCTGCAGCATTTTGGATACTTTCGCTCACATCCACTCTTACAGCATGGCTTTCAGGCATCTGAGCAAAATTGCTGAAGCTGGTAGCCAACTGAGCCAGGGCATCAATCTGTTCCACCAAAAGGCTACTTGTTTTGCGAATTGCTGCATCCATATTGGGGCTTTTGTCGTCCCAGGTTTTTTGCAGCAACTGTATATTCAGTTTCATAGGCGTGAGCGGATTTTTTATTTCGTGAGCTATCTGCTTGGCCATCTCCCTCCATGCTTGGTCGCGTTCGGTTTTGGCCAGCATATCTGCACTTTCGGCCAGCTTATCAAGCATCAAGTTATATTGTTTCACCAATTCGCCTATCTCGTCTTTCGATGTCCAACGTATCTTGTTGTTCTGTTGAAAAAAGTCTGTGCGACCAAGGTATTCGCGGATGATAGATAGCCGAGAAGTGAACCGTGAGGATATTAGCCAAGCAAGAATTCCAACCAACACAAACAATAAAGAATATGGCCCGGTGAGAGAAATAAGGTTAGCCTTTAGTTCAGCTTCTAGTTCAGCTTGTTTGCTAAAAAATGGGACATTGATATACCCAATCTTTTCGTTTCGCTCTAACAAAGGCAGGTAGGCCGACACATATTGCAGCTTGCCTATATTTTCATTTTGTATATACTGCGAGGCTTCTTGATGCCTTAAATTATACAAAGCATCGGGGTGAAGTTTTGGCGAAATAATTCCTGATTCGAATATCTTTGGTTGTGTTGTTTTAATAAGATTTCCGCTGGCATCAAATAGATTGATGTCTGTATTTGTTGATTCTGAAAGTCTGTCTACCAAGCCTTTCAGTTGATTCACATCTACCCCTGATTCGCTATATTCAATACTACCCTCCATCGACGAAGTAATATCTCGTGCTTTAGAGAGCAATTTGTCTACTTGCCGTTGGTTATAGGCTTGTTTGGCTGATTGCTGGCTGATTGCTACGGTTACAATTAATGTGAAGAAAACCATAAAGCCAAGTGCAAACTGTATACGCGTGGCCAAGAGGGAAAGATTCATGCCCCCTACCAGTTTATCGCCTACCACTGCCTTGTTCACTGCGTTTTCAAACCATTCGCGGCTGCGAAAAAGCAAAGGCAGGTGTTGTACCACAATGAGCAGTCTACTTAGAAATAGGAGTAAGAACACAAGCAACAAGAAATAGGTAAAAAGGAAGGTAGCTGTGATGACAAATGTGCTAATCGGTTTATACTCCAACGATACCTGCACACATAGACCCGCTTGAGGATTGTAGGCCAAATGTGAAAACCCATTTTCCTGAAAATAGACAAAGTCCCTGCTTTGATGTAGCTCGTTGAAATATAATGGAAAGCTGTAGTTTCCTCGACTGTTAAACAAGTGGCTACCTTTATAGATAGCCCAACTGTAAGCATAGCTGCTGAATGGTTTTCGCCGCTCCGATAGAATTTCGTTGAAGCTGTTTTCGTTTTGGAATGAACGGGGCTGCAAGAGAATGTATAGATAGCCACCCTCGTTTTCCTTTTCGTAAAAACGATATTTACCCAAGTAGCCCCCAATATCGCCCGGCACATTTATACGGCTGAAATGCGAATTGGAAAGCGGAGTAGCCTGCCTGCTATGTATGGAATCGATGCCAGAGAATGACATAAAACTCTTCTCCTTAAAGAATCCACCATGAGGATCGTAGTCAAGCAATAACATTTCGTAGCGGTTCATGTAACCGTTGAAGTATTCCTCTCGTAGTCGCTTTTCAAGCATTTTCTTACTCACCAATGGGGACTCAAAAAACTTGTACGCCAAAAACTCGTTGCTCACTTTCTTGTCCACTTGCTGCAATAATTTTTCGGCTTTGCGGTCGCTTTGATCAATAGTATTTTCAGCAACTAATTTCCGAAGGTCGTTTTCTTTTTTGTAGTTGCTTTGGCCTATCAATATAGAAACAAAAAGAGCGGAAAGTGCAGCTTGAGCAAGGGTTTCTTGTAAGGGGTTTTTCCATCGAAAATATTTGCAGATCAGCATCAAAGCCAATAAGTACATCAATCCAAAAGGCACCACCGCCCAGTGAAAAGGAGCAAGAATTCCTGCCAACATTCCTGCGGCCAATAGTGGCCATAAAAGCTTAGAATATTGCCTCACCCAAAGCGACTCGAAAAGCTTGAGGTATATTCGAAAACAGATAAGCACACATAGCACCGTGATAAACATGGCAGCAAGCGACAGGATCGTAGACCAACTCAGTGATTGATTGTTCACATCGAAGGCAATCCTACTGTCTATTACCAAACTTTGAATTCCTGCAAATGCAGCATAGACTGCAAGAAACAAGACTGTTAAAGCTACCCACTGAAATTTTGAAGCTCTGTGTCTAAAGGTGCTCAGGTTCTGGTTGGCATAGATGAGGTATAGGCATCTGCCAATGAAAAACAGGTTGATGAAATAATCGCCAAGCGAAGCAAAAAACTGGTTGGAGGCATACATCCCTGCATTGAACAAAGCTTTGTCGTAGAGAAATTGTGGAAAATGGTAGTGCAGTGTTATCAGCCGCATGGTGATAAGGAGGTTGCAGAGTAGCAAGGTCATCCACAACGATTTCTGCCTATGGTTATATCTTTGGATCAAAGCTTCAAACGAAACAATAGTGAAGAGCACAGACAGTAAGATGAGTACAAATAGGTACAGCGGTGTTTTATACGTTTTACTCAGCCTCTCCGAAAAAAGGTATTGCCCCTTATCGTTGATTATATCTGTAAAACCCTCTGTGGGCTTTAGCTCTATTTCTACCTTGTCGAATATTTTAAAGTCGGAGTTAAGTTGGTTGCTCAAAAACTCGTTCTGAGCCGAAAATTCTTGCTTGATGAGGTAGAAACATAGGAAGATGTAAGGTTCGCTCACCTTCTTGTATACTTGGTAGTAGCCGTTCTGGGTCTTCATGATGCTGCTGCCCATTCGTATATCGCCCAAGCAACTGTCTACCGAAAGTTTGTTGTCGCTCCAATATATTAACGAATCGTGCGTGTAGGCTAGTATACCCAAGTGCTTTTCGTTGTACGCCTGTCGAACTTTAGGGTCAAATCTCTTCAACCTTTCGGGGTTGTTCAGAACAGTGTCGGCCAGCAGTTTTTCTATATCTTTTTCGCTATTGTTCAATATAGCAATCTGCGATTCATTCAAGGCAGCTTCGCTTTCATGGTTGTGAAGTTGTAGGTGGTTCTCCCATAGGCAGACACACAACATTAGCAGCACCGATGCCGCTAAACAAATCCAATATGCCTGCAGTTTTTTCACTAAAATTGAACTAATTATTTTCCTATCAATCGTTCCAAATCCTCCACATTCATGCGGCACAGTATGGGCAATCCTTGAGGGCTGTATGCTTTGGTTTCGCAGGCAAAAAGCTGCCTTACAAGCTGCTCCATTTCAGCTTGTGCTAGTTTCACTCCCGCCTTTATTCCTGCACGTTTGCTAGCACTTCGGGATATGTTTTCGTGGCGTTTGTCTTTCAGGTCGCTTAGGTTGTTTTTATATTCGTTTAATATACCTTCCAACAACTCCTGTTCATTGCCTGTGCGTATATCGGCTGGAGTGCCGTTGATAATAATGGTATTCTTTCCAAACACAGAAATATCGAAGCCAAGGCCATTTAGTTCTTCCAACAATTCGTTTAGCAATTCAAAGTCGGGTGGCGACATTTCAACCAATCGTGGAAACAGTTTTTCCTGAACGGGTGGCCGCTTGCCGCTACTATCCATGTAGCGTTCGTAGAGTATGCGTTCATGGGCAAGCTGCTGATTGATAATATAGGTATTGGCTGGAGTGATGGCCACAATGTGTGAACTAAACAACTGAAATACCTGCAAGGTCTCTTCTTGCGAAAACTGCGGCACTGTTGGATTATCCACCTGCAATGTTTGTGCAATGGTAGCTGTTTCTGTCCGCTCAAACCTATCCCCAAAAGGCTGGCTGAGGTAGGGGTCGAATAGTTTCTTCCACTCTTTGTCTTGTGGCTTTCCGGCAAAAGGGTTAAAGCTTGGCTGACTTCCACTTTTGGGTGGCGGAGTATAATCTTTCCTATCTTCGGTCTGAAACAAAAAGGAGGTATTGAAGTCGGCATCAGGGGTACGCAAAAAGCTGCCGATAGCCTGTTTCACCACACTCCGCACCACCTGGTATATCATCTTTTCATCTTCAAATTTTATCTCCGTTTTCTGCGGATGTACGTTCACATCTATACTCTCAGGATTCACCAACAGGTGCAATACATATAAGGGGAACTGATCCTTTGGAATCAGTTCATCGTAGGCACTCATCACCGCATGGTTTATGAATGGATGCTTGAAATACCTGCCATTCACAAACAAGAACTGCTCTCCCCGGTTTTTGCGGGCTGTGTCGGGCGAACCAGCAAAGCCTTTCACTTGTATTAGGTCAGTGACTATGCCAGCCTCCAGCAAGTTGTCTTTCTTTTTGTCAGGATATATATCTAGTATCCGTTGCCCCAAATTGGCCGCTGGCAAGTTGAACACTTCTTGCTCGTTATTTATCAGCTTAAAACCAATATCAGGGCGGGCAAGGGCAGCACGGATAAACTCATCAAACAGATATTTTGTTTCAACAGGATTCGACTTCAGAAAATTCCTTCTGGCAGGTACATTATAAAAAATATTTTTTACTGAGATGACCGTGCCGGGCTGGGTACTTACAGGCTCATGCAGTTTCAGTTCAGAGCCTTCCACCACGATGCGACTCCCCACTTCATCAGCATGGCGACGGGTTTTCATCTCCACATGCGACACCGAAGCAATGGAGGCCAAAGCCTCTCCACGGAATCCCATTGTGTTCAAGCCAAACAGGTCTTCGGCTTTGCTAATCTTGGAAGTGGCATGTCGCTCCCAAGCCATGCGGGCATCCAGTTCGCTCATACCAGCCCCGTTATCGGATACTTGCACAAGGGTGCGGCCACCATCTTTCACACTTAGGGTGATAAATGTACTCTCTGCATCCATGCTATTATCGAGCAGTTCCTTCACCACCGAGGCAGGCCGTTGGATGACCTCACCAGCAGCTATCTGATTGGCAACATGTTCGGGTAGCAGTTTGATAATGGAAAGCATGAGTAGCGGCAAATATCGGGGGGGAAGAAAGTCTTATGGCGTGCCCCCCGTGAAACCAAAAATACAACGGGGGTCGGGCTGTCCGCTGTATCTCGCCAAAGGGGAAGTTGGCGAGGATGCCGCTTCCATCCCTCACGCAGGCCAAGCCCTCTATGGATTTACTGGAAAGTTGGCGGGACGCCAACCAGTGACCAAACATCGGGTCGGGGTCGGGTTATGGTTCAAAGTCAAGCTTGTCAAATTCCTTAGAATCACAAATTTGAAATAAAAAATTCTGAAGTATCTCATGGTAGTCAAACTCATGGGGTTCTTCTTGGCCTAGTTTTTTTAACTCTAACATGTAACCTTTGTGTTTATATCCATTTCGTGATATAGCATATACATAAATGACTGTGGTAAAAATACTTTCAATTCCAATATGGTAATAACCAAGTGTTTTTCCCAGTATTTCAAAAGGAAATCTATACTCCAATTTTCTTCCTGTAAAAAGTACCAACTCCATTGGTTTGAATGAAATATTGTCTGTGCTTTCACAAAAGCTTACAAAATTAGGATGCTTATTTTTTAGAGCACCTGTTGCTGCATTTTTATCTATTCTTCGTTTGGAGTCAGATAAAAAAAGAACAACGATAAGTAGCACAATAAAAATTACGATTGTCATTATAGAAATAATTAGAATTTGAGAATATTATTGGATTTATAATGAGTTAGCCTTTTGAATACAAGTGATAGCTATATTTTTTTTGATCCATCACTTACCCATTTAATCATTGCCATTAGTCCACCATAAAATTCCATTATTTCAAAAAGGTCAGAATTTGATTCTGGTACATTTATCAAAGGTGTAATATAGAAAGTCGAAAAAAGCTTGCTTGGTAAATACCCTTCTCGATTTGAAAAAATACCCTCCAGTTCCTCAGAATAGAATTCAAACCTTGATTCTATAAAGTCAACCAATCTATCTGGTTCATAATTTACTTGATAGGTTTTTGCTTGGTTAAATAATGCCTTGAAAAAATCTTCCTCGGTTTTTTCATAAATGTCTGGATGATTAATCCTGTAAGCACGGAGTGCTATCAATGAATTAAAAACCACAACCTCAAATTTTCCTAAATCCGTAATGTCTTTATATGCTTTTTTTAACTCAACAATACCACCTTTTGCAACCATGAATAATTTATCACCATCTGAAATTCCTCTTGAGATATTATTGACAAGCGTTTGAAGAGGATTAGTATTGAACCTTTTTTGTAAATAATAAAAAATCTTTAAGGCATCCTCTTTTGTGACAACACTTGATTTATTATGTAAAATTGATGTTGTAATACTCTCAGGACTTTTATCATCAGAAATAAAATAAATGGCAGCAGCATGTACATAGGTAGACATAATATCATCTTCACTATATTTCTTTATCAACCCTTGGTTTAGCAACTTACTGATGTCAGCAACTTCGTTTTTAATTTGTGCAGAACCATTGGGAAATATCTGAGCCTGCATTTTTCTCATCATCTCATCCCGCTTTTTTTCTTCCGGTGATTTTAAAAAATCAAAAAACCCCATATTGTTTATTTATTATTAAATCTATTATTTCTATCATCTAGGTATTTAGACTTCGCTTTATTAAATAGAAAGTACACTCCAATGGCTCCTGAAATTCCTAAAAAGAGTAGGTATGGTCCCATCGTTCCATCAACCGCAGAACCATGTTTGGGTATTTTAGCTATACAAAAAACTGCAAACATTCCTATTATAAGGATTAGCAATATATTGGGGATATATTTAACCCCAATTTTTATCTCCTCAAATACTCTAGACGCAAATTCCTCATAAGGCATTGATGAGTATTCATTAGCTTTACTCTTTCCTTCACTGCTCCATTCCGCTTGTTTCTTTATAAAATTATCATCTGAATTATATGTCTTTTGATTTTCCTTAAAATGCTTTCTATAGTAAAAGTCATAGTCCGTTCTTTTTTGGTCATCACGAAGGACTTCATAAGCTTCTGTAATTTCAATAAAGTTTTTTGCCGCATCAGTGTCACTATTTTTATCTGGGTGAAACTGAAATGCAAGTTTTCTATATGACTTTTTAATTTCAGTTAGGGTAGAACTATATGGAACATTCAAAATTTTATAGTAATCTCTCATTTAATTACTTGCATTATTATCCCCCTTTTGAGGATTATTTAATAAGTATATTCCCAAAATAATAAATGCTATCCCAAAGGCTAGTTTTGTTCCTATCCCTTGATTACCTTGTTGGGTTGTTCCTTCTGCTGAAAGCCCAATGAACATGATAATGTTCCCTGTGCCTGAAATCAAAAAAAGCCATGCAAAGAATTTTTTCATAATATTATTTTGGTTTATTTGTAGGTGGTTGGCGACCCCGCCAACCACTTTCCCCACTTTTAACTCCCCAACTGAAACCCGATGCCCTTGCCGCCATCGTGCTGTTTCAGGTCAAACTGTGCCACGTCTTCGGCCACCAGTTGGCGTATCATGTCGGGGCTGCGTTGGTCTTGGGGTATGCCCGCCAGCCGCAGGTGTTGGTGCTTGATGGCTTCCTCTACCACCTTGCGTACACTGCGGCCATTGCC
>SHWZ01000002.1 GCA_009693575.1 Flavobacteriaceae bacterium
TCCCAAAACCGCAGCACGGAAGCCTTTTCGCCAAGGATTGCTGCCGCTTCGTTGATGGTGTAAAGGAATTTTTCTTCGCTCATTTTGTGGCAAATTTCAGGCAATGTGACACGATTGGCTCAACTGTTCCGATATTTGCACGCCCAACCACGATTATTTCCGGCTTCAGATTGCCTTCCTGCAAGGGATGGTAAAAAAAAAATGTCGCAACTATCCACCCGCCACCTGCTTGGCATCAAAGACATCAGCGAAGGCGATATACATGCTATTTTTGAGCAGGCCGACAACTTCAAAACGGTCATAAACCGTCCTATCAAACGGGTGCCCAGCCTGCGTGACATCACCGTGGCCAACCTCTTTTTTGAGAACAGCACCCGCACCCGTGTTTCCTTCGAACTGGCTGAAAAACGCCTCAGTGCCGACATCGTAAATTTCTCGGCAAGCTCATCATCGGTGAGCAAAGGAGAAACGCTGATTGACACTGTGAACAACATTCTGAGCATGAAGGTAGACATGGTGGTGATGCGTCACCCAGCTCCAGGGGCTTGCATTTTTTTGGCTAAACATATACAGGCACAGATAATAAATGCAGGCGACGGCACACACGAACACCCAACCCAAGGCTTACTGGATGCCTATTCCATCCGCGAAAGGCTTGGAACTGTGGAAGGCAAAAAGGTAGTAATCGTAGGCGACATCATGCACAGCCGAGTGGCCTTGTCCAATATATTCTGCCTGCAAAAACTGGGAGCAGAAGTGATGGTTTGCGGCCCCGCCACCCTTATCCCGAAACATATAGAAAGCTTGGGCGTTCAGGTAGAAACCAACCTGATGAAAGCACTGCACTGGTGCGATGTGGCCAATATGCTGCGAATCCAATTGGAGCGACAGGACATCCGCTACTTCCCCAGCCTGCGTGAGTACAGCCTCATGTACGGAATCAATCGCCGCATCCTTGATTCATTGGACAAAGAAATCGTCATCATGCACCCAGGCCCCATAAACCGTGGCGTAGAAATAACCACCGATGTGGCAGACAGCCCCCAATCCATTATACTCAATCAGGTGGAAAATGGGGTGGCCATCCGGATGGCAGTGCTTTATCTGTTGGCTGCTTAATCCAACCGTCAACGTTTTCCTTTCTATCTTTCGGGCGTTTTGGCTGCTCCACTCATCTTAGACCCGCTTCAAATCCTCAAACAAAATTGGGGCTACACTGCTTTCAGGCCGCTGCAACAGGAGATAGTGGAAAGTGTGCTGGCCGGAAATGATACGCTTGCCCTGTTGCCTACTGGTGGTGGAAAAAGTATATGCTACCAGATTCCAGCTTTGGCCAAGCCCGGTATCTGCATTGTGGTGTCGCCACTGATAGCCTTGATGAAAGACCAAGTGGAGCAATTGAAACGCAGGGACATCAAAGCACTTGCACTCTATTCTGGAATGACCTACAAGGAGATTGACCTTACCCTGAACAACTGCATACATGGCGACTACAAGTTTTTGTATGTTTCTCCCGAAAGACTCAAAACCGATGCGTTCAGGGATCGGATGATGGAGATGCCTGTGAGCCTGCTGGCGGTGGACGAAGCACATTGCATCAGCCAATGGGGATATGATTTCAGGCCAGAGTATTTGCAGATAGCCGAGGTGCGTGAACTGCTGCCCAAAGTGCCGCTGATAGCAGTGACCGCTACCGCCACCGCCGAAGTTGCCGAAGACATTTGTGAGAAACTGCATTTCAAAAAGCCGAATATATTCAAGTCCTCTTTTGAGCGGTCGAACCTCAGTTTTGTGGTGCGGCAAAATGAGGACAAGCAGGCTCAATTGCTAAAGATTGCGAAGAGCATAAAAGGCAGCGGCATCGTGTATGCCGATACCCGCAAGATGACCAAGGAATTGGCCGAACACCTGCACCGCCACGATATAAAATCATCTTTTTATCATGCAGGGCTTCCGGCAGAACAACGTAGCAAGCGGCAGGACGAATGGCTAAAAGGCAGTTGCCGTGTGATGGTGTGCACCAATGCGTTTGGGATGGGGATAGACAAAAGTGATGTGCGTTTTGTGGTGCATTACCAGGTGCCACAAGGCATAGAAGCCTACTACCAAGAAGCAGGCAGGGCAGGGCGTGACGGCAAAAAATCGTATGCTGTTTTGTTGCACCGCCAAGAAGACAGCCGCAATGCTTTGGAGAAACTAAAATTGCAAAACCCTGAGCTTGCTGCCGTAAGGGAAGTATATGACCAACTTTGTCAGCAGCTTCAGATTGCCTACGGCCAAGGGCAATTGCAGGTGCATCCTTTCGATATGAATCAGTTTGCCTTGAGTGTGGATATGCAGCCCATAAAACTAACCGCCTGCCTGCGGGTGCTGGAGCAACAAGGCTGGCTGCGTATGAGTGATGGCCTCTCAAGTCCTTCGCGGATGATGATACTCACCAACCAAGCTGAATTATATAAATTGCAAGTAGAAAAACCAAGCATTGACGGCCTAATGAAAACACTCTTGCGTATGTATGGCGGGCTGTTCGACTACTACACCACTATACGTGAAGAGGAAGTTGCAAGGAAGCTGAAAGCACCTATCTCATCCATCCAAAAAACCTTGACATGGCTGCACGATAATGAAGTGATAGAATATATCCCACGCAACGATAATCCACGTATCACTTTCTTGGAAAACTGTGTGCCAAAAGACCAGATGCAGTTCGACATTAAACAGATGAAACAACTGGCCGAAGCCAACGAGAAACGCCTGAAAGCCATTGCTGCCTACGCCGAAAATACCAAGAAATGCCGTAGCCTTGTGTTGCGTGAATACTTTGGCGACAAAAAAGGAATGCCCTGCGGGATATGTGATATATGCCTCGAACACCACAAGCAGGTATTGCACCACACCGAATACGAAAACGTGCGTGAAGCGATATTAGCGAAAACCAAATCGGGGCCGCTGCCACTCAGGGCCATCACCGCCAACCTGCCCGAAAACAAAAAGGAACTGTGGATTCACGTGACCCGACAAATGATGGACAATGGTGAACTGAAACTGGATGGGGAAATATTGACAGCATTTACGAAGTAGGAATTAAGAAGTATGATTTGCCTACTGTCTACTCTTGATTGCCTGTTGTCGATATACTCAAAATGACAATTTGCTACCTACTTTCTTCCTTCTTCCCGCCTCCCCCGTACCTTTGCCCCCCGAAAAAATAAATACATATTATGAGCAACATTACTTTCACCATGGTAAAGCCCGATGCAGTAGGCAATGGCTACACAGGCAAAATTATTGACCAAATTATTTCTGCTGGTTTCACCATAAAGGCCATGAAATACCTGCACCTCTCAGCTGAACAGGCTGGCCGTTTCTACGACATACACCGCGAACGCTCTTTCTTCAAAGACTTAGTGGCTTTCATGAGCAGTGGTCCCATTGTGGCTGCCGTGTTGGAGAAAGACAATGCCGTAGCTGATTTCCGCACATTGATTGGAGCTACCGACCCACAAAAAGCCGAGGCAGGTACCATCAGGCAGCTCTACGCCAAAAGCATTGATGCCAATGCCATGCACGGCTCTGACAGCGATGAGAATGCCAAGATAGAAGCCAGCTTCTTCTTCTCGGCCTTGGAGATATTTTGAGCTAAACTTTCTTTTAGGGTCAGGGCAAATATGCATGTTCTTTGCAGCATGCCCTATACCTCCATTTTTTACCAAAACAACTTAGTACCTGCCGATAGCCTGTTGTTCCCTGCCTCCAACCGTGCCTTCCGCTATGGCGATGGCATATTTGAAAGTATGGTTTGGAAAAATGATGCGGTGAGGTTGTGGCCTTACCACTATGAGCGATTGCAAACAGGAGCAGAACTGTTGAAGATGAACTGCCCAAGCAAAGAAGCACTGGAAAATGCCATTACCCAAATAGCCCAGGCCAACCAGCTTGCAGGAACGATAAGCAGGGTAGGCATTTCACTTTGGCGATCAGGTGAAGGATTCTATGCCCCGGAAGATAAGGAATCGGAATATCTTGTAAAAACTACGGCGGTTGAAGCGAAATACTTAAGCCCAAAATCGCTACGGCTGGGGTTATATCAAGAAATGAAAAAACCAATAACACCATTGAGTTGCCTCAAGACTTTGAACTCCTTATTATATGTGATGGCTGGAATATACAAAACCGAAAACGGCTTGGATGAGTGCATTGTGTTGAACGAACACGATCGGATTTGTGAGGCTGTAAGTAGTAATATATTTTGGATGAAAGGCGATACAGTATATACGCCAGCAATATCAGAAGGCTGTATAGCCGGAGTGATGCGGAGGCATATCTGCGAAAGTATCAGGCAAAATGACTATCAATTGACAGAAGGTAGTTTTGGAATAAACGAGATAGAAAATGCCGATGCAGTCTTCTTGAGCAATGCGGTTTCTGGACCAATAGCCGTGGGAGCGTTTTTGAAAAAAAAGTACGAAATGCCTATCCCTGATTTGGGCCTTTTTTTGAGCTAACCAAGCATTTGATGGAATATTTGCCGCAAAAACCTTTAGAGGCTTAATTTTGTTGTTAATTTGATCCTCTCCCAAACCTCTCTCTGGTCGAGATGGGCGAAGACAAAGCTCCCCTTTTTGCAATCTTAAGTCTTATATATTTCTAACTTATGTCTACCATCACCCATACATCCCCACTCCACATTACCCCAACAGCCATTACTGAAATACGCAAGCTTCGGGAACAGAATAACCTAGGCCCTGATGCCGTGCTTCGCATAGGTGTAAAAGGCGGTGGCTGCTCAGGCATGAGCTACCTGCTGGCATTTGACCAACAGACAGATTCTGACAACATATATGAAATAGAAGACGTGAAAGTGGTGATGAACAAAGCCCACGAAATGTATGTGATAGGCATGCAAGTGAACTGGGAGGATGGCCTCAATTCGCGTGGTTTCACATTCACCAACCCTAATGCCAAAGACACCTGCGGCTGTGGCACTTCGTTTTCAGTTTGATTGATTGAGGAATAGTAAAGATAGTGATTTTTTGAATTGGCTAATTATTGAATTGAAAAGCCTTGTTTCTTCAGCACATCCTCATTGCCTTTGCCACCATCAGGCAAAACCTCACAAGGTTTGTGATAACCTCCTTGATTATATCCATCGGTATCATGGCTTTGGTGGGAATACTCACTGCCATTGATGGCATTAAGGCTGGACTTACTTCGCAGTTTAGTAGCATGGGGGCAAATTCGTTCAACATAAAAAATCGAGGTGCGAATATCCAGTTTGGCCCACATGGAAAACGAGGAAGAGTATACCGCAGTATTACATATGATGAGGCTATTCGCTTTGCCGAAAATTTTCGATTCCCTGCTACTGTTTCATTGGCCATCAATGCCAGCTGGAATGGGACTATACGATTTGAGGATAAAAAAACGAATCCAAACGTGCAAGTGATGGGCTCTGATGAAAACTATCTTCTTACGGGCGGTTACCACTTGTCAGAAGGAAGAAATTTCTCAGAACGGGAAATAACCAACGGGGCTGATGTGGCTTTGATAGGCAAGGAAATAAGAGATAAATTATTCAAATCGTTTTCGCCAGTTGGTCAGTTTGTTTCTGTGAATGGCAAGCGATATAAAATAATCGGGGTGTTGGCAGAGAAAGGTTCTTCAATGGGATTTGGTGGCGACAGGCAGGTAGCCATTCCTATCAACAATGCTCGTAACCGGTTTCCAAAGGCGGGTGCCAGTTGTGTGATTACAGTTGCCATGCGTGACATTGCTCATCTGGAAATAGGGACAGAAGAAGCTCGTGCTAAGTTCAGGAACATACGCCACCTGCGTACCCTTGACGACGATAACTTTGAGATTTTGCGTAGCGATGCCATCACCCAAAAGCTGTTTGAAAACCTTAGCTATGTGACCACTGCCGCCATCTTCATTGCCTTCATCACACTATTGGGAGCAGGCATTGGCCTCATGAATATATTGCTGGTATCAGTGACTGAACGCACACGTGAGATTGGCACACGCAAGGCTTTGGGGGCTACCAAAAAAGATATTCGCAATCAGTTTTTGATAGAGGCAATCGTAATCTGTATCATGGGTGGGCTTGGAGGAATTGCGTTAGGCATACTACTAGGTAACCTCATCGGAAATGCCGTGGGTGCAGGTTTCATCATCCCCTGGGATTGGATTTCCTTGGGCATATCCGTGTGTGCCGGGGTTGGGTTACTATCAGGTTCTATCCCCGCCAGAAAAGCTGCAAGGCTTGCTCCTATTGAAGCTCTGCGGCATGAGTAAATCTTCATTTTGTCCCAAAGAAGAACCCTGCCCCGATAAGGGACAGGGCTATCTTCACAATTTACTCCCCTGTAATTGAGGTCATAACTATCTTTATTTCTTCAAAGTGAAAGTCTTGGTGGTTTTGCCAACAGTGATGGATGCAAGGTTATCGCAAGTACCGTTCCCAAAATCGATCACTCTTGCTGCTTTTCCATTGGGAGTAATTTCAAAAAATCCTTTCACAAATCGTGACTGGTTGCACGAAAAGTCAATAACAATTGGGCTTGTAATTTTCATAGTATATGAGTTGCCTTTCGCATCAGTTCCACTACCGTCTCCGCTTATTTCATATTTGTCGTCGAAGATAAACTTAGGGGTATTTATCCCGGCAATCCAGGTGCAGGAGCGACTGCTGCTCCAAGAGATAGTTCCGCCACCATTGGCTATGGCTAATATGATTTTGCTATTGTTCACTGCTATATTCCAGCTCAATTGGTTGCTGGCATTAAATCCATTATTAGTTATGGTCTTATCCAATTCTACTTTATTGTCGTTCACATAGTAGTCTATGGTTTTGACAGTAGTTACCGACCCAGCCTGCCTAGGCTTACCATCATGCATAATGTCTATTTTTCCTCTGCGAAATTTACCATCATTTCCTTGGCAGTTAGTAGTGCCAAAATCAATGATAACATGACGCTTGCCGGGTATGCTGGTCGAGTCGGCAGTTACAGTGGCACATGGGCCATTCAAGCTTCCATTGGCATCAGCATCTTTAAGTGTACCATCACCGCCGGAAAGGGCATCGTCTGCTTGTTTGAAGATGTCGTCAGAAGTAGCATCGGCGAGAGAGTTGTCTCCAGCTATGTCACTGTCGGTTTGGTTCCAGCGATCTCTGGTACATGATTGGAGACACATGGCTCCGATTGTGGCTATTCCGAGGAGAGCACCTAACATTAATTTTTTCATAATTGTTAAAATGATTTTAGTTGTTTATGTTGATTTATTAAAGTTTTCGCTGACTCTGACCACCACACTCACCATGGGTTTAATTTCACTTGAAAAAATAGTGCGAAGAGCATTCAATCCATTGATTGCTAACTAAAAAATATTTCTTCCAACGATGGCTCCCAATTCCATGAGCCAGGCAATGCCCAAATGAACCATAATGCCACCGTATATACTACGGGTTTCCAATGCCAAAATTCCCAATAGTGTTCCACCAAAAAACGAACTGATGGTTTCACCCAGCGGCTTGCCGAAATGGATGAGCATATAGAAAGCTGCCATTGGCAAAATGGACTGACGGCCACAGTATTTCACCATCGCCATAATCAGAAATCCTCTAAAGAATAGCTCGATGGCCACAAAGTCAAGTCCATAAAGAATCTCAAAGATAGCTAGTTTTATGTGGGAATGAGCCCCGTTCTCATTGGCATACCTCAAGCCTTTTGGATATTGTTCTAAAAAATCGGACTGTGTAGATGCTAGGGCTACTAAAGGAATCATCAATAAAAGCATGATAGCATAAGGCTTTATTTCAAATTCTTTGGTCGAAAAACCATAGAAAGGCATTTGTTTTCGGTGAAAAGCAGACCAAAAAATGAACAAAGGCACAACGGTGAGAACCCCCTGCATCAAGTTGGTGCTGCACTTGTACCACCAAGCTCTATCAATGGGTTCTATGTGTTTGTTTACCCAGTCCACATTCCAGTTTACGTCCATGCGAAGTGTATAGATTGCTACAGCAAAAAGTAAGGTGAGCCAGAAGCCTTTTTCTTTCAAAAAACCAGAAGGGTATCCAAACAGTGGCTGAATGGCAAATGCCAAAAAGTATACGCCACCAAACAGAAAAACCAACTGCTGCCAGTGCGGCAGCGGGCGGATAGCCTTTTGATAGAACACAGCCGAAAATCCAATGCCGTAATACCCGCAAGTAAAGAAAGCCAAAATAGCGACTATGCAAAGCAAGTAAGAAATCTTTACTTCATGCCGCAGGTAGCTGAATAGGAAACCAATTATTTTTTTCACAAATGTTGGGGCAATAATCGGGCGGGCGTCTTGAACCTAGAGCCTCAGATGACGCAGAGATTTATTATTTTGAACTGATTAACTTTGCAAAAACAAAGACATTTATTTTTATTTTACCTATACCGACTGCGGATAACTGCAGCTGGTTGGCAAACACTAGCCAGAGGCCGAATTTGGAAAAGACATATCAAGCGTTCTGATTGATGACACGGTTAAATAATATATTAACTTTGAGTACCAAAAATGAGTCGCTTATTAATAAGCCAATGAATCATGAAATTTGTTAAATAGAAAAAGGTGCCGAAGCCCCTTTCACTAAACCACTAGTTTCAATCTATAAAACTTATCTACTTACTTTTTACGGTTGGTCTTGCTGGCAGTTTGTCCACACCATGCCATCCTATTTTTGCTGCCAACACTTCGTACATTTTCAACTTCACTGATAAATGTCAATCAACTTGCTGCCACATTTCAACAATTATGTCCTAAGGGGAAATAATAAAGTGCCTATTGCCATTAAATAAAAACGCCCCGATTCCGTAAATAGAACCGGAGCGTTTAAGGTATTTAGCCTATAATGATTAGTTGTCGGCAGGGGTTTCTGGAGCTTCAACGGCTACTGTTGTTACAGTAGTATCGGTTACTTTTTCGACTTTCTTCTTTGTAACCCGCTTAGGCTTTTCAGCTGGAGTAGCTACTTCCTTGGATGAAGCTTCTGCTATTGCGGCTACTTCTTCTGCTGGAGCTTCGGCTACTGTTGTCTCAGCTATTGGAGCTTCAACTGGAGTTACTTCAACTGCTGGTACTTCCTTTTTGGCTGGAGTAGCCTTTGTTGCAGTTTTCTCCATCTTAGCTTTTATCTCAGCAAGTCCCGACACATCGCCTAAGGTGCTCTTCTCTTGGGAGTCCTGCATCTTCTTCACTTGGTTGGAGGTCTTCTCGTTGTCCTTCACTGCTTTCTTTTCAGCTTCTGCAGCTTTCTTCACCTCCTCCTCTCTCCACAGTGCAGTGTGCGAAACCACGATACGTTTGCTCTCTTTATTGAATTCAATCACCTTCACCTTTATTACCTCATCTTCGTGGGCGGTGGTGTTGTCTTCTTTTTGCAATTGTTTCATGGTAGCGTATCCTTCTACACCGTATTGTAAAGCAAGGCTTGCAGATTTGTCATGAATTTTCATCACAGTGGCATCATGCTCAGAACCGATAGGGAACACGCTTTCGAAAGTATCCCAAGGATTTTCTTCCAACTGCTTGTGTCCAAGGCTCAAACGGCGATTTTCCATGTCAAGTTCCAATACTATTACTTCAAGTTCTTGGTCTTTCTTCACAAACTCGGCTGGATGCTTTATTTTCTTAGTCCAAGACAAGTCGCTTACGTGTACCAATCCATCCACGCCTGGCTCCACTTCTACAAACAGGCCGTAGTTGGTCAGGTTGCGAACGATGCCTTTGTGGCGTGAACCTACTGGGTAGTTGGCAGCAATATTTCCCCAAGGATCGGGGGTGAGCTGCTTCACGCCCAAGCTCATCTTGCGTTCTTCTTTGTCAATATTCAATATCACGGCATCTATCTCGTCGCCCACTTTCATAAAGTCAGATGGGTTGCGAAGGTGGCTGCTCCATGAAAGTTCTGATACGTGTATCAATCCTTCGACACCTGAGGCTATTTCTACAAATGCTCCATAGTCGGCCACGGTCACTACTTTGCCTTTCACAGTTTTGCCTGCTTCTATCAAATCACCAAGATTTTCCCAAGGGTGCGGTGTTAGTTGCTTCAATCCAAGGCTGATACGATTTTTCTCCGCATCGTAGTCAAGCACACATACGTTTATCTTATCGTCCAGCTTCAACACTTCTTCTGGGTGGTTGATTCGTCCCCACGAAATATCCGTTATGTGCAGCAGTCCGTCCAGTCCACCTAGGTCAATGAACACACCGAATGATGTCATGTTTTTCACTACGCCTTCAAGCACTTGACCTTTCTCCAGCTTCTTCAATATATCCGATTTTTGGGCTTCTATATCGTCTTCGATTAATGCCTTGTGAGAAACTACCACATTTTTGAACTGATGGTTCAGTTTCACTACCTTGAATTGCATGGTTTGGTTCACATAGACATCGTAGTCGCGGATAGGCTTAATATCTATTTGCGAACCAGGAAGGAACGCATCTAATCCAAGCACTTCTACCACAAGTCCGCCTTTGGTGCGGGTCTTCACGAAGCCTTCTACAATTTGATCTTCTTCGTGAGCTTTCACTATGTTCACCCATGCACGTTCGTTTAGGGCTTTTTTGCGTGAAAGAATCAGTTGACCGTTTTCGTCTTCTGTGGTTTCCACCAATACTTCTATTTCGTCGCCAACTTTCAAGTCGGGCATGTCACGAAATTCAGAAAGTGGGATGAGACCATCAGATTTGAAGCCGATGTTGAGCACAACTTCTTTGTCGGTAATGGCCATCACAATGCCATTCACAATCTGGTTTTGGTCAATCACGCTCAGTGTTTTGCTGTAAAGTGATTCAAGTTTGGCTGTTTCAGCTTCACTGTAGATAGAGGTACCGGCCTTGTCCGTGTCCCAATCGAAATCAGGACGGTTTGTTGAGTGTTGGTTTTCTGTCATTTAATTGTTTAACTCCTTTCTTAGGGGGTGCAAATGTAAGCTGAAACAGTCAAAATTCCTTAATCAGTTGATTAGCAAATTTTACAAGTACGAAAATATGATACCCTTAAATTTTAATATTCCATGTTGTCGGAATTTGTTCTTATCAGTAGGAACATCATTGCAATTTTAAGGTAAAATATTTTCGGCGTTGCTGAGTGTTTCCAACTGACACTAGAGATAGAGAATCTAAAAGAAGAACTGGTTCGTTCGTGGATTATATGCTTCTATTGAAAACTTGAAGCCATTTCCCGAAGGATAGTTAAGGTCGCGGGCAAAATGTTGATTCGTGTAGCCAAGTACATAATATACTCCAAGCCGATAGCGATAGCGGTTAATCTTGATCGTCTTTTCCAAGCCGAAAAACAGTTCGGCATGAAACAGATTGTGCAGTCGCTTGTCAGGGTTGTCGGTTTCAAAGGTTTGCAGGATACCAGCCCCAACAAGTTCATTGATGTCAAGCTTTTTGAAGCCAGGTATTTTTTGGGTTAAAAATCCATTGAAGCGATGGATATAATGCCCTTCGAAATACCAATTGTACAAAGCCATCGAAGTATCCAGACTTTGGAAAGTTTGCAATGGGTGTGTGAAGAAGTAAGGGTCACCTCTTCGCACAATGCGACGGTCCATCAGTTGTATACTTTCTTTGTTCAAAAACTTGCCCGACCGCATACTGTATTCTGAATTTCCAAATATGCCAAGAATAAGTTTCTGCCTGATAAAAAACTCTAGATAGTCAAAGTTAAGGATGCTGCCAAAAACCTTGGGGTAGCCTTTTCTCCAAGTTAAGGAGAATGTCGGCCAACGGCTGCCAAGTATAATTTTTTCCTTTGGCTCACGGATATACTTTTGGTAAGGTACAAACCGCAATCGGAGGAAACTTACAACTGTGCCATACGATGAGAAAGCAATGGGATTATTGTTGGCAAAAATGCTATCGGCAATACGGCCAAACTTTAAGCCATCAATACTTTCGCGGTAGTTGTAGGTGAGGTCTGCTGTGAGGTACAATCCGTTTAGCAGTTCCTGAGTATGGTCTATACTGAAGTAGTTGCTCACAAAAAAGTTGGATCGTCTCAAGAGGTTTACGTAGGCATCGTAAGCATATATCAAATCGAACACCCTTCCGGCACTCATCTCTAACTCCGCACGTTTTTTAGGATTATATAGCCAGCCTACAGAAAATGCTCCTTTGAGGTCGTTGTTTCGGGTGCCATAATTGATATTTGGAGAAAGGCTCAAGGATCTTCTATTTATATACTTTCTGTAGTAGCCAAAATTAGCACTCATTCTTGCTCCGCCAGGGCTCACCAATCCGTTCAACACAACTTCAGTAAACGATGGAAAGAAATAATACTCCTGCCTTGCACGGTTAATTCTTCCTTGACCTTCCCATAAAATATTCAGCCACGTTACTTTGTTGTATACCGAATCCAGACTATCCAAATACTCCTTTTTGTTGTGTGCTTCTTTTACACTATCAGTATAATGAAGGAACTTGGTTTCGCTCACAGTCAAAGGTTCGCGACGGGTGCTGTCCCAATAGGCTGAGTCTTTGTCGTAGGCATCGTCAAGGGTGGTGCTAAGTTCATTTCCAAAGAAATTTTTGGGAAAGGTTTTATTCAATTTGTAATTCGAATAGTAACAAACTGTGCGTCCATCTGTCCTGTCTTTTTTGGTCTTGTTCAGGTAGCAGAATTCCATGCGGTCGAGGACCCATATACTGTCCTGCATTTTGAAGTCCTGCAATATTCTCAACTTGGCAAACTCTACCGTTTTTCCTTTCGGAAATTCAAGCTCAACTTTGCGTATGTTCCAGAGTCCGTCTACAATGTGAATCTCCCCACTGAACAAAGCATTGCCCAGCATCCTTGGAATTATTTTGATGCGGTAAATGATTCGCCCGTCTTCCATATAACTACCTTTCAAGTCGAATTTATAAGATAGAAGTGCGTTGTTGTTTAGCGGACTCACAAATGTGTTTGGCCCAATGAATTTTGAGTAAAAGGTATTCTTATAAAAATCAAATCGGCCTTCGGTATTGCTCAAGAAAAATAAGTCATCTTTGTTGCCTGCGACTTTTCCAGCCTGCTTTATTTCCCGTAGTTTATTGGGGGTTTGCCAATGCACTGTGTATTGTGCCTCCACCAAATTCATTTGTGGCCTTGTACTGTCACTGTTGGCAAAATCTATCATCAGCCTCACCGAATCTGGTATAGATTGCTGTCCTTCATTATGCAGCTTACTATCCTTGGTTTTCTTATCTATTCTGGTATTCTTGGTTTCGTCACTTGCCCGCAAATAGAGATTGTAGCTGCATGATTTTACTTGTCCCTGCCAACGGTCTTTGCTGGCTATGGCGTTTCGCATTATCTGTGTCGCTCTGTCACGCTTGCTCGCTTTCACGTTCACAGTCACCAATTCCTTTTCGCTGCTAAGCAGTACAATATTTCGGGTCACATCCTGGTTTAGCACCACATCAGCCTGCATCATTTCGTGGCTCAAAATGGAAAATGTAAGTGTATAATAACCTTGCTCCAGGCTCAATATGTACTTGCCTTTGCTGTTGGTCTGGAACGCAGCTTCATCATTTTTTATACGGATAGAAACTCCCTGAATTGGCTTGCCTGATGTGTCGGTTACGATCCCTGTTATTTTATAATAATTCTGCGAAAAGCCCTGCCATGAAAGTATCACTCCTAAGAAGAGCAGCAGGCAGCTGTTTATTTTTTTCATCAAGGGCGAAACGGCAAGCAGTGATTTTGTTACCCTATTTTTGATAATGCCAGTAGTAAGGCTTCTTTAAGGCCGGCAGGATTTGTTCCGCCTGCCGATGCGTAAAACGGTTGGCCACCACCGCCGCCATTGATGGCTTTGCCTGCTTCCTTTACAATATTTCCTGCATGTAGGTTTTTATCTTTCACCACTTTTTCATCAATCATTATATGCAGGTTGCACTTGCCTTCAAACTCCGAACCCAAGACAATGTATGCATTCTCAATTTGCTGTTTCAATTGAAAGCAGAGATTTTTTAACATGTCTGGATTGGGAACTGAAACTATTTCGGCTACCACATTAAGGTCACCAATTTGTTTCACCTTTTTCAGCAGTAAATCTTTGATAACGACTGTTTTCTCCAGTTCATATACTTCCAGTTTCTTTTGCAGACCTGTATGTTCATCCAACAAACCTTGAACGCTTTTCAGTATATCTTTCGATTTAAGAAGATTTTTCAACCCATCAATAGTGCTTTCGTATTCGTTTATCAAAGCCTCCACCTTATCTGCGGTAATGGCCTCAATCCTGCGGACACCCGCAGCAACGGCACTTTCACTGGTTAATTTGAAATAGCCAATTTGTCCAGTTGCTCTCACATGGCAGCCTCCGCAGAGTTCACGACTATAATTTTCGTCGAAGGTTATTACCCGAACAATGTCACCATATTTTTCACCAAACAAGGCCATAGCTCCCAATTTCTTGGCTTCTTCGATTGGTACATTTCTGCGTTCGTCCAATGGCAAATTTTCCCTTATTTTGGTATTGACTATATGTTCCACTTCTGCAATTTCTTCATCCGTCATGGCTTTGAAATGTGAAAAGTCGAAACGCAAATGATCAGCATTCACCAGCGAACCTTTTTGCTCCACATGTGTGCCCAGCACTCTACGCAAAGCCGCATGTAGCAGGTGCGTAGCTGAGTGGTTGTTTTCAGTGAGTTTGCGTTTGGTACTATCTACCTTAGCATCAAACACTGCATTGGGATTTTCGGGAAGGCGTTCTGCTAAATGGATTATGAGGTTGTTTTCCTTTTGGGTATCGACAATTATTAGTTTCTCATTGATGCTTTCAATTGTTCCTGTATCTCCTACTTGACCGCCGCTTTCGGCATAGAAAGGAGTGGTATTGAATATCAACTGAAACTGTTCCTTGCCTTTTGTTTTTACTTTCCGGTAGCGGGTGATTTGGATTTCTTTTTCCAGTTCATCATACCCCACGAATTCTATTTTCTCATTTTCTTGCAGCAGCACCCAATCATCTGTTTCCATGGCAGTGGCCTTGCGAGAGCGTTCTTTTTGTTGTTGTAATGCAACATAAAATCCATCTAGATCAACTGACCAACCAAATTCATTTGCTACCAGCTGTGTCAGGTCTATGGGAAAACCAAACGTATCGTATAGCTCAAAGGCATAGTTCCCTTCTACGAATTTACCTGAGTTAGATTTTCTGATATCGTCAGTCACCTCATTCGCCTTTAATGTCCAACCCGAAGAAACATCTGACATTCTTTTGCCCGTTGATAAATAAAATTCTAAGTAAATAATACCTATACGAAGTGTTCTCAAAAATGCCTTCTCCTCCTCCAAAATTACATTCTCCACAAAGTCCTTTTTCTGCTTCACTTCAGGGAAAATATCTTTAAACGATTCCCCCATGATGGGAAGCAATTTGTATAGGAAAGGTTCTTTTACACTCAATATTGAATAATAGTAACGAACAGCCCTACGAAGAATTCTACGTATCACATAACCAGCTCCGTTGTTACTTGGTAATTGTCCGTCAATGATCGCAAAGGCAATTGTGCGAATATGGTCAGAAAGAACTCGCATAGCAATGTCTGTTTTTTCATCACTACCATATTTGATTCCAGTTGCTTTTTCAATAAACTGTATATAGGGCATAAACACGTCCGTATCATAGTTGGATGATTTGCCTTCTATTGCCCGCACCAAGCGTTCGAAGCCCATGCCTGTGTCCACGTGCTTGGCGGGGAGTTTTTCAAGTGAGCCATCCGCCTTGCGGTTAAACTCCATGAACACATTGTTCCAGATTTCTATTACTTGGGGGTGGTCGTTGTTCACCAAGGTTGCACCACTCACATTTTTTCGTTCTTCATCGCTACGCAGGTCAACATGAATTTCGCTGCATGGGCCGCATGGGCCGGTGTCGCCCATCTCCCAGAAATTGTCTTTCTTGTTGCCTGGCAAAATGCAGTGTATGGGTATCCATTTTTTCCATTCATCATAAGCCTCTTGGTCAATGGGTAATCCTTCCTTTTCGTCCCCTTCAAAGTAAGTAACATAAAGGCGGTCTTTGTCCAATTTATACACATCCGTCAGTAGTTCCCAGGCCCATTCAATGGCTTCCTTTTTAAAATAATCGCCAAAACTCCAGTTACCAAGCATTTCAAACATAGTGTGGTGATAAGTATCAACTCCGACTTCTTCGAGGTCGTTGTGTTTGCCACTCACTCTTAGGCATTTTTGGGTATCCACCACCCGTTTATGTTTGGGGGCTTCGTTGCCCAGAAATATATCTTTGAACTGGTTCATGCCCGCATTGGTAAACATGAGCGTAGGGTCGTTCTTTACTACAATAGGAGTTGAGGGCACAATTGTGTGACCTTTGCTCTCAAAAAACTTGAGAAATGTGTTACGTATTTCGTTTGAGGTCACTTGGTTAGTTCGGTAATTTGTTGATTAGGTAATTCAATAATTTATTCCTAGAGCATTTTGTCATGCCGATATTTGAGTTTATAAAAATTTAACAAGTTGGGTTGCTATTCGCTGCAAAAATCGGGACGGAACCGTATGCCTGAGAAAAAAAAAGAAAAAGCGAAGCCTATTACCTCGTCGCTTTTCTAATTCGAACCAATTCTCAAAGAGAACGCGAGAAAAAATGAAAGATCCTTGCCGTTTTATTGGGAACAAAAGTGGGCAAGGGTATGCATTGCCTCCAGACCAAGTCGGAGAAAGGTGTGTTTAAGTAGGTGAAGGTAGGGTTTCGTTCTGTTTGAAAAAAAATGCGTAACATTGCAGCATGAGAAAAGCAGTTTTCCCAGGAACTTTTGACCCGCTAACTATTGGCCATGTGGCCATAGTGAGGCGTGGGCTGCACATCTTCGACGAAGTGGTGGTAGCCATCGGGATTAATTCAAGCAAAACACCTATGTTCAGGCTCGACCAACGAATTGAATGGGTAAAAAAAGTATTTGCCGAAGAGCCACGGGTGAGTGTGGACTGCTACGATGGACTCACAATTGAATTTTGCAAGAAGTTGAATGCAACAGCCGTGTTGAGAGGCACCCGCAATGTCGCTGACTTCGACTACGAGAAGAGCATAGCCCAAATAAACCGTAGCATGCAGCCCGAAATAGAAACAGTTTTTCTTGTTTGCGACCCTGCCCACTCAGCTATTAATAGTACGTGGGTGAGAGACATTATTAAGAACGGAGGGAATGCCTCCCAATTCCTTCCACCAGAAATAGTATTTTAATACAGTTATGGATCATGAGATTCCTTTCTATAATTTGTCAGAAATTCTACCAAATTGTATTTCTTTTCTAACGAAATGGATCGCACCTTTGCAGCGGTTTATTTATTTCAATGAAAATTTTACAGTTATGTAGCAGAGTAGCATTCCCCCCGAGTGATGGTGGCACAGTGGCTATGTATAATATGGCTAGAGACTTGATAGGTAAAGGGGTTGAATTAAATGTACTTGCCCTAAATCCTTTGAAACAACGCATCGACATCCAAAATATTCCTGAGGAGATTCGTATATGCCCGATTGAAGCTGTAGATGTGGATACTAATGTGACATTTGGAGGTGCTGTCAAAAACTTTATTTTGAACAAATCTTACGTTCTGAGCCGTTTTGATGTGCCTGACATGCATGCCAAACTGCAACAGAAACTACTGAAGGAAAAATACGATGTGGTACAACTAGAGGGGCTTCAGATGACCTCTTATATCAAAACGATTCGACTTTTCAGCAAGGCAAAGGTTGTTTTTAGGCCGCACAATGTGGAGCATCATATATGGAAGGGAAATGCTGACAATGAACAGAATCCAATCAAACGCTCGTACTTGAATAGCTTGGCTTTACAATTGAAACGGTACGAGCTCGAAGTACTAAAAAAGATAGACGCATTGGTAACTATCAGTCCCATAGATGCTGATTTTTTTGCTGATGCAGGCTATCATGGCCCATCCCACACTGCTATCACAGGTATCGATTTGAAAGAATTTGTTCCTGACTCTTCAAACACTGAAATACCATCTGTGTTTCATGTGGGAGCAATGGACTGGGAGCCAAACTTGAAAGGAATAGAATGGTTTTTGGGAAATGTGTGGCCTAAGGTGACACCACTTAATAGTGGAGCCAAGTTTTATCTAGCTGGAAAAAACATGCCTCAATCGTTGAAGGATATCTCGCTGCCAAACTATGTGAACCTTGGCGAAGTGCCGAACCTGCGTGAGTTCATGAACAGCAAGCAAATAATGGTTGTACCACTATTTTCAGGCAGCGGTATTCGGATAAAAATACTAGAGGGTATGGCATTAGGGAAAACCGTTGTCGCATCACCTCAGGCATTGCAAGGCATCAAATACAAAGGCGGCACAAACCTTTTCATAGCCCAAAGTAAGGAAGAGTTTGTGGAAAAGATTTTGCGTTGTATTGGGGATGCAAAACTATGTGCCGAGGTGGGTGCAAATGCTAGAATATTGGCTGAAGAACAGTTTGATAAGGATAAAATAATAGCTAAGCTCCTTACTTTTTACAAATCGCTGTAAAGGCAGCTAGGCAAGGCGGCCAAATTTAACTTTTCAAGGGTTGCATCATGCCTAAACATTTTATTTTACTGTCTTTCAGTTTAATAAAAAATAATTGAGTTGGCCTATTTGCTTGGATAAATCCTAAATTTGCCATCCTTAATTATTAACCAATTATCATAATGAAACTTTTCTTAAAACCCTTAGGGTTTGCAATTCCCTTGCTTGCCTTATTTGGCATGGCTAGTAGTTCATCGGCTCAGTATTGCACCCCCACTTACCAAACGGGTACTGGCAATGGCTATTACATCACTGAGGTTAGGCTTGACTCACTGGCCGACAGCAATGGAGCTTCCTCGAGTCCTTACTTTGTGTACAACACGTCAAAAACTACCACCCTGCTTATGGGTAAAACCTACACCATCACTATGGCTGCTGGGAGTTCAGGGAGTGGTGGCAACAACAGTGTTGACATTGGAGTTTTTATTGACCTGAATGGCGACCAAGACTTTGCCGATGCTGGCGAACGAATTGGTCAATTGGGCAACTTTGGTGCAGCCCCGAATACACAGTCAATGACTTTCACTTTGCCTTGTACTGCCAAGGCTGGCAAAACGAGGTTACGAGTGAGGCTTGGTGTCAATAGAAACAACATGGATCCATGTGCTCAGTTCAACAATGGAGAGGCTCAGGACTACAACGTGACTCTTGATAATAACCTTTACAAGGTTAGCTACACAGAGGCTTCACAGGCCAATACACTGAATATTGCCAAAGGAGCTAAAAAACAGGAAATTATCGGGATGAAAATATTTGTAAGTGGTTGCCCTGATACACTTACAGCTACTGATTTCTATATTAATAGCACCGGCACAACGGACACTGCTGAGATTGCCAATGCATATGTATATTACACTGGAAATAGCCCCTATTTCGATACAACTAATCTTTTTGGCACTGCTGCAGCTTCAGGCTCACGAATGACCATTTCGGGCTCGCAAGATTTACTTGGTGATACCAACTATTTCTGGACTGGATATGACGTAACTACTGGTGCTACACTTGGCCACGTAATGGATGCTGGCTGGGATTCAGCTACGGTGGATGGAGCTAACTTTAACCCTGCCACCAACAACCCTAGCGGGAACAGAAAAATTGACACATTGGCCGTAGTGACTTCGATAACAAGTACGCAATTGGACAGCACTCCTGTAAACTCAGGCACCATCAATAATGTGATAATGGGTGTGGAGATAACGGTATCAAACGGGGCGGCACTCAACCTTGGCCAATTGAAATTTACTACCACCGGAACTACCACTGCGAGTGACCTTACTCGAGCCAAAGTGTTTTTTACAGGGAGCAACAACTGGTTTGACACTACCTACCTGTTTGGAGCCACGGCCAACCCCAGCGGCACATTCACTGTGAACGGCAACCTTCAGCTAAGCCCAGGCACAAGTTACCTTTGGCTTGCTTACAACCTTTCGAACGGTGCTACTGTTGATAATGTAATAGACGCAACAATGACTGATGCAACACTTAATGGCAGTACATATACGCCTGTTATAGGCTCCCATTCAGCCAACAGACTTATTATGGGTAACTACTGCACACCAGTTCATGGCAATTGTGGCAATTCATTTATTCAAAGTTTTAGCTACGGCCTGTTGAGCAATACGAACAGTGGATGTTCGAACTATAGTGGGCCCGCTTATTTCAATTATCCTATTAGCTATTTCAATGCAACTTTTAATAAAGGAAATTCCTACGTTGCCACAGTGGTGAACTCAGGACAGAGTCAAACCTTCTCGATGTGGATAGACTACAACCACAGTGGCACTTTTGACGCAGCCGAATGGACTCAACTACACACGGGTGGCAATTTGGCTGCAAATGCTAGCATATCAAAACTTGTGACAATACCTTGCTCTGCTAAATCAGGTTGGACCAAAATGCGTATCCGCAGCCGCCAAAGTGGTGGCGGTGGTGGTGCAAACGGTTCGGGAGATGCCTGCACTACTTTCGGGAGTGGCGAGAGTGAAGATTACATCATATATATTGACAATAAAACTTTCCCATATATCAATGCCGCAACCGTAACTACCCTTGATGTGGCTCCTGGATGGGCTAACCAGCAAGTGTTGATGATGCCTGTAATGGCAAGCAATTGCAATGGTAACGCAACAATAACAAAATTTAATCTAAAATCTACTGGGACGACGGATACTGCTGACCTGAAAGCTGCCAGAATTTATTATACAGGCACTTCGCGTACTTATGCTACTACGACCACTTTTGGTACGTTGTCGAAGCCCGGGGCAAGTTTTGCTTTGACAGGCAGCCAAGTATTACAAAACGACACCAACTGGTTTTGGCTCGTTTACGATATTGACAGCAATGCCAAGAGTGGAAACTTTGTGGATGCTGAGTTTGTTGATTTTGTAGCTGGAGGGACTAATTATGCCTCCTGGACTCAAGCCCCTACTGGCAACAGGAAAATTGCCTCTTTGATGACGTTCAACAATGCGGTGACGGCAACTGCCTCCAACAACAACGTATGGTCACCATCAATTACCAATGCCATAGTGAAAGTAACAGTGAACATGAGTTCTGGTGCTGCTGTCAATCTCACTTCAATTACTTTTAATACCAATGGCAGTACGAAGCCTTCAACGGATATACGAAACGGGAAACTTTGGTACACTACCAACAGCAACACCTTCGACACTACCTACCTAAAGTTTGGTAATACATTTGCCGCCCCCAATGGAAATTTCAGCTTTACCGGCACATTATCATTGATTCCAGGTAATAATATTTTCTGGCTCACCTACGACATTCCTGCTACAGCTACTGCCAATGATTCAGTTGATGCTGAATGCCTCTATATGACCATAGATGGAATATCTGATACACCGACTATAACAGCCCCAGCCGGCAAACGCGTTATTCAAAATACATATTGTACACCTTCTCATCAACAAACTTGTGGGCAGAACCCAACGGCCATTGGCAAAGTAGTTTTCAATACGTTGAGCAACAAAACTGGCTGCACAAGCAATACTACAAACAAATACAATGTATATCCTGCCTCTGGCAGCACTACTACTACGGTGTATAGAGGCAGTCCTTACAAATTGAAGGTGACCACAGACTCATTGTCGGGCGGAACGCAGATATTGGCAGCATGGATTGACATGGACGCCAGTGGCACCTTAGACAATTCGGAGTTTTTGTCTATTAATACTAACATTGGGGCAAATACCACCGATTCAATTATCGTGTACTTCCCTTGTTCAATTCCACTTGGCAATACCCTGATGCGAGTAAGGTCTAGGGGCTTTGGTGGAAGTATAACTGCTGGTGACGCCTGTACACAATTCGGTTCGGGCGAAAGCGAAGACTATACAATAACTATAGCCAACAACCCTAGCACTGGATGGCTTGGTGCGAATAAACTGGCCTGCTCGGGTACAGCAGTGACACTTAATCCTGGAAACGGTTTTGTGAAATGGAAATGGTCGACTGGTGATACTACTTCCACTATAGATGTGACCCAGCAAGGCAAATATTATGTGACCGCAACTACCTCGGGTGGATGTGTGGGAACAGATACTGTAACTGTTGATACCTCTGCAATAACGCTCGACCTAGGTAGCGATATAGACGTTTGCAATGGCCAGAATGCTCAGCTATTTGCTTGCAACTGTTATACTAAATTCCTTTGGAACACAGGAGACACAAGTTACCTTACTACTGCTACCAACGAAGGCGATTACATACTCACAGTATGGAACACAAAAGGTTGTAAAACTTCTGACACCATTGCTGTAAACTGGTTATATGCTTCTGCAAACCTTGGTGCCGATAAGAATATTTGCCCTGGTGGAAACGTGACACTAGATGCAGGTGGTAATAGCAGTTCATATAAATGGAGCACAGGTGCCAATACCCAAACCATCAATGTGAACGTTGCTGGAACCTTTTCAGTAGAAACGCTTGACCCAAACAATGGCTGCACAGGATATGACACCGTTGAAGTATTCATCAGGCCAGCTACTGTGAACCTAGGCAATGATACCACATTCTGTGAAGGCGGCTCAGTGACACTAGATGCAGGTAGCAGCAACATAGCATACACATGGAGCAATGGTGCTTCATCGCAAACCATTGCAGCCACCACCACCGACAACTACATAGTAGATGTAACCAACAATTATGGCTGCACCGCAACTGATAGCATCATGGTAACTGTCAGTCCTAAGCCGGTAATCAAACTGGGCAACGACACCACCATTTGCCAAGGCAGCAGTTTGCTGCTTGATGCTGGGTTTGGCAATACTACTTATCAATGGAATACCGGGGCTACCACACAGATGATTACCGTGAATATTAAGGCAATCTATTCTGTATATTGCGTGAATCCTGCGGGCTGCACCAATAGGGATACTATCACAGTAAATGTATCATTAGCAAGCCTGAACCTAGGCCCCGACAAGGCATGGTGCGAAGGCCATCCTGATACCATTAAGGCTAATCCCGGCTATGCTTTCTACAATTGGAGCAATGGCGAAACTAAGTCGTTCTTAATACCTACAACACAGGGCATGTATGGCTGCACAGTGACCAACTCGGCAAATTGTTCGGCTTCTGATAGTATTTTCATTTCGGTGTTCCCTAAGGCAGTTGCTACATTTGGTACCACCTATCTATCTATTGATAAAGTACAATTCACACCTACCAACACCACTCAGACCAGCTACTTCTGGGATTTGGGCGATGGAAATACAAGTATCAAAATTTCGCCATTGTATGTTTATACCACTCTTGGAGTGTACAAGGCCAAGTTGATAGTAACTACCATCAACGGATGCAAAGATTCTTCATCCATAACTATTTATGCCAACAGCATTGCCGAAGTACAAAGCGGTATCAAGATGGAAGTATACCCTAACCCATTTGGCAACGATGCAACCTTACTTATCGGGCTCGACAGAGGCGGCATGGGCAGCATTGACCTGTATGACCAAGTGGGCAAGCACATTAGCAACCTGCACACTGGAAACATGAATGCAGGACAAAGCAGCTTGACGTTGCCAGCTAACCTTCCAGCAGGTGTCTATCATATCCGCGTGAACATGAACGGCAACGTGAACTCTATTCGTGCAGTGAAACTGAATAACTAACATAAGCCTGACGGGTGGAAACATCCGGCAGTACAGTGAATGCGATAACGATGTATTTACAGATGCCATCCCTCAAAGGGATGGCATCTGTATGAAACGACCTTTTTGATGTAGTCAGGTGTTTCCACCTGACTGCACTAAGCCAGTGTGAATTTTGCAACATTTGTACAGAAAGCTGTAACAATTGAGAAGCCAAGAAATACGAAAATTGTGCTTGCATATATGCAATACTATAAGACACTCTATTTAAGATAGACCAACGTAGTTTTAATACCATTTCCTGCATTTTGTTTGCCAATACTTTTGCGGCAAGCAATGGATTCCTCCAAATACAAAAGCCTGATAAAAGCAGAAGCCACAAGGCTTGGTTTCATTGGTTGCGGTGTGGCCAAGGCTCAGTTTTTGGAAAGCGAAGCACCCCGCCTGGAAAGCTGGCTGAGCAACGGGATGCAAGGGCAGATGGGCTACATGGACAACTACTTCGACTTGCGGCTCGACCCAAGTAAACTAGTGCCTGGGGCTAAATCAGTCGTATCGCTTTTGTATAATTATTATACCGAAGAAAAGCAGCTTGCCGATGCCCCCAAAATTTCAAAATATGCCCGTGGGAGGGATTACCACAAAGTAGTAAAAGCCAAACTCAAAAAGCTGCTGCAATTTATTCATTCAACCATTGGCGACGTGCAAGGCCGTGCCTTTGTGGATTCGGCCCCTGTGTTGGAGCGGGCTTGGGCGGTGCGTAGCGGACTTGGATGGGTAGGGAAAAATGCCCAAGTGATTTCGCCCAAGCAAGGCTCGTTTTTCTTTTTGGCCGAATTGATTATAGATTTGGAACTGCCGCCCGACCCGCCTTTTGCCACCGACCACTGCGGCACCTGCACCGCCTGCATGGATGCCTGCCCTACGCAAGCCATTGTAAAACCCAATGTGGTGGATGGTAGCCGTTGTATCTCATACCTCACCATTGAATTGAAAGAGGCCATACCCCGTGCCTTCAAAGGCAAGATGGACGGCTGGGCATTTGGCTGTGATGTTTGCCAAGATGTTTGCCCCTGGAACCGCTTCTCAAATCCACATACCGAACCAGATTTTACCCGCCCCGAACTGTTACAAATGACCAAAGCCGATTGGAATGAACTCACCGAAGAAGTGTTCGACAAGGTATTTGATGGCTCACCGCTGAAGCGACCAGATTATGATAATATTTTGAGAAACTTGCGGTTTTTGGAGGAGTAGGTGCTTCTATCCTAAGTCGAATCCTGATAGCTATCAGAACTACTTTTCATTGGGAAGTATCAAGTCATACTTCGGAAGACATGTAACAGCATTGTTGGTCAGGAGACCAATAATGGCTTAGACATGCAGCGGCATTGTTGGTCAGGAGACCAACAATGGCTTAGGAAACCTACGATGGCTTAGCTACCGACTACAACAGTACCGATACCCCTGGCAACAAGCTCGATAGCCATTGCAATCGACAAGATCCTAATTGCATGCCGACAGATACCAATTGTAATGGAAACGATGCTGACTTCAAGTTGGTAGCCCTCGATGATAGCAACATCGGTGGTGACTTCAACAGGCCTCTTGCCAATTGCAAGCTGTACGATACTAATGGCAACAACATCGGTGTCGATTGCAGCAGGTTTGGTGCCGATTGCAGTAAGATTGGCTTCGATTCAGGTAAGGTTCATACCAATTGCAGCGTTGAAATCAATACAGATGATGCTAAAATGATGAGTATGGTAATAGCACCCCTTATAGTTACCATAGCAAAAGCAAGCATAATTAGTACAATCAGGTAGTGTCAGGTTTAAACACCTGACACTACCTAAACAGCACTGTTCCTTTCCCGTTCATAACTCCCCTTTAGCTTAAAAAGGCCAAGCCCGTATTTTGCGGCATGGCTAAGACAAGCGACTACAACGAAGAAGACATCCGCAGCCTCGACTGGAAAGAGCATATCAGGCTGAGGCCTGGCATGTACATAGGTAAGCTGGGCGATGGCTCGGCCCCTGACGATGGCATTTATGTGTTGGTGAAAGAAATTATTGACAACTGCATTGACGAGCATGTGATGGGTAACGGCAAAAGCATCGAGATAAAGGTGAGCGAGCACAAGGTTTCGGTGCGTGATTTTGGCCGGGGCATTCCCTTGGGCAAGGTGATAGATTGTGTGAGCAAGATAAACACGGGCGGTAAATACGACAGCAAGGCTTTCCAGAAAAGTGTGGGCTTGAATGGGATCGGAACCAAGGCGGTGAATGCTCTCAGTAACTATTTCAAGGTGCAGAGTGTGCGTGATGGTAGAACAAAAGTGGCCGAGTTTGAACGCGGGGTGCTGTTGGAAGACCACAAAGAGAAAGCCACCACTGACCGCAACGGCACTATCATAAACTTCACGCCTGACGAACTCATTTTCCGTAACTACCGGTACATTCCTGAGTTTCTAGAAAATCAGATAAAGAACTACGCCTACCTGAATGCAGGGCTTATCCTTGTGTTCAATGACCAAAAATATTTCAGCAAAGACGGCCTACTCGATTTGCTGCGAAGCAAGACCAACGAAGATGCAATCCGCTATCCTATCATTCACTTGCGGGGCGAAGACATTGAAGTAGCCTTTACCCACAGCAACGAGTATGGCGAGGAATACTACAGCTTCGTGAACGGTCAACATACGACTATGGGCGGCACTCACTTAGCAGCTTTTAGGGAGGCAGTAGCCAAAACCATCCGCGAGTTTTACAAGAAAGATTTTGACACTGCGGATATACGCCAAAGCATAGTAGGGGCCGTGAGTGTGAGGGTGCAAGAGCCTGTGTTTGAAAGCCAAACCAAGACCAAGCTGGGAAGCATGAACACTGCACCCGAAGGAGGAGTGAGCATGAAGCAGTTTGTGTTTGATTTCTTGAAAAAGGAACTGGACGACTTTCTGCACAAGCACCCTGAAACGGCTGATGCACTGCTGAAACGTATACAACAAAGCGAACGTGAACGCAAAGAAATGCAAGGCATACGCAAACTGGCCAACGAACGAGCAAAGAAAGCCAATCTGCACAACAAAAAACTGCGTGACTGCCGCTTCCATCTGGGGGAAGACAAGAACGACCATGTGCTCGACACGACATTGTTTATTACCGAAGGCGACAGTGCTAGTGGTAGCCTTACCAAGGCTAGGCAGGTAGAAACCCAAGCCGTGTTTAGCCTTCGAGGAAAGCCGTTGAACTGCTATGGCATGACTAAAAAGGTAGTATATGAAAACGAGGAGTTCAACCTGCTGCAACATGCACTGAACATTGAGGAAGGCATGGATGGCCTGCGATACAACCGGATAGTAATAGCCACCGATGCCGATGTGGATGGCTTACATATACGTCTACTGCTGCTCACGTTCTTCCTGCAGTTCTTCCCCGACTTGGTCAAGAATGGCCACGTATTCGTGCTTGATACACCACTTTTCAGGGTGAGAAACAAACAGAAAACAATATACTGCTACAGCGAAGAAGAGAAGCAAAAAGCAATGACAGAGTTAGGCAGCAAGCCTGAGATAACCCGGTTTAAAGGTCTGGGCGAAATAAGTCCAGATGAGTTTGAGCAATTCATTGGCGAAGACATGCGGTTGGAACCTGTCTTTATGAAATCGGAAACACATATACAAAAGCTGTTGGAATACTATATGGGCAAAAACACCCCCGACCGTCAAAACTTCATCATCGAAAACCTGCGGGTACAACTCGATGATTTAGTGGTGTCTTAGTCTTAAATTATCATGATGAACAAGAATTTATCAATTGGTAATAAGAAATTTTTTTTTTTAAATCTTGATGGCATTCGAACTTGTGCTTTTCTTATGGTTTTTTTCGGTCATTGTTTTCGCTGGGTTCCTTTACAAGGCAAATTTGAGGAATTAGAGTGGATCTCTCACTTGATGACCAACTTGAGTAACATGGGGGTCAACTTATTTTTTGTTCTGAGTGGTTTCCTTATCACCTATATGTTGATGAACGAACAGACCGAAACAGGGACAATCAGTATCTCCAAGTTTTACATCAGAAGAATACTGAGGATTTGGCCTTTGTATTATATTGTTGTGGCTGTCGGCTTCATTGTGGTTTTCTTTGTTTTCAAATTGCTTCCTATGAACTTGCTTACTTTCCGCGGCACTATGTTTTATGCCTTTTTTCTAGTGAATTTTGAGCATATCTATTACAACCTCACTCATACTCTTATTTCTGTACTGTGGTCGGTATCTGTGGAGGAGCAGTTTTACTTATGTTGGCCACTTCTCCTTGCTTTCACAAAGAGACAATACTATCCCTTGCTCTTTACAGTGCTAATTGCTGCCTCTATTATGTTCAGAATTAATACTAGTGTGACATCCTACAGGATAATGCATTATCACACATTAGCTATAGCCATTTATCTTCTAATTGGCGGCTTAGGTGCATGGTTGGTTTATACTAAGCGAAAATTTCTGGATTTTATTACAGAGATTCCAAAGTATACTATTGTAATAGTGTATGTATCTTTGGCTTTTATAGCATCCATACATAAAACATACCTAGCAGATTACGAAGCTTTAATATGTTTGTTTTACGCACCTGCATTTCTATTTGTGGTCTTGGAACAGAACTATGCCAAACATTCGTTTTACAAAATGTCACGAATATGGGCATTAGATTTTTTGGGGAAATATACCTACACCCTTTATTGCACGCATTTCTTTTCCATTTTTGCTGTATGCTTTATCCACATACATTTCTTAAAGCTACCCGACGATAACCTATTCCTTTATTCACTAGAGTGGGTCATCGCAGCATTTCTTTGCATATCTTCAGCGATCCTTATTTATCGTTACTACGAAAGCTATTTCTTAAAACTAAAACACAAGTTTGATCCCTTGCAAAAGAAGGTCATTTAACAAACGCATTCACCACCTTCTCTGCTTCGACAAAAGCAACTTGCAGGTCGTCGTTTACTAAGATATAATCAAACTGGTTTTCGTAAGGTAGTTCATGAATGGCTTTTGCTATCCGCATCTCCTGCTTTTCGGGGCTTTCGGTCTTGCGGCTGCGTAGTCGTTCTTTCAGTACTTCAAGTGATTTAGGTTTCACAAAAACAGCCAATGCTTGTTCGCCATATTGCTTTTTGATGTTTAGTCCGCCTTCCACATCTATGTCGAACAGCACGTGTTTGCCTTTGTTCAACAGTCGTTCGATCTCTGCTTTCAATGTGCCATAAAAATGGCCGGGATACACTTCCTCATATTCCACAAATTCACTATTGGCAATCCGCTCCCTGAATTCAACTTCCGAAATAAAATAATATTCTCTGCCGCTCTGCTCTCCATCTCGCATCTCTCTTGTGCAAGCTGAAATGGAAAAAGCTGTTTCAGGAATTGATTTCAGCAGGTGTTTTACAATGGTCGTCTTGCCACTGCCCGATGGTGCTGAAAATATTATGAGCTTGCCGGGCATCACTTTTTCCTTCCCTTCAATTGCTGTTGTTTTTGCACTTCCTCCAGCCTTGCCTGAAACTTCGATTTCTTCACAGGTTTCTTTTTGTTCTCCAATATCTGAAGGTGCAGTTTCTTTTCATCAACAAAACGACGAATGAACCACTGCTGTACTATGGTGATGGTATTGCTTAGGAAATAGTACCAAGTTAGTCCAGCTGCATAATTGTTGAAGAATCCAAGGAACAACACTGGCATCAGGTAACCAATGTATTTCATTTGCCCTGTCACGCCCGTCATGGTATTGTTCATCAGGGTGAAAAGCAGCGAACTCACGGTCATCATCAAAGTGAACAAACTCACGTGGTCGCCATAAATTGAATTGATAATTGGCAGCACCCCAAAGTCCCACACACTATCGTAAGTGCTTAGGTCTTCAGCCCACAAGAAACTTTGCCCACGAAGCTCGAATGCGGAAGGAAAAAACTGAAACATGGCAAACAAAATTGGCATCTGCAACAGCAACGGGAAACAGCCACCCATCGGGTTCACACCTGCTTTTCGATAAAGCCCCATTGTTTCCTGTTGTTGTTTTTGGAAGTCGCTGCCATTCTTCTCCTTCAGGGCATCCACTTCCGGTTTCAGCAGCCGCATCTTGGCCGTGCTCAGGTAGCTTTTATACACCAGTGGGAAAAGCACAGTTTTGATAATCAGCGTAAGCAGCAAAATAATTATTCCATAACTTAGGATATAGTCGTCCAACAAGCCAAACACGGGAATTACCACAAATCGGTTTACCCAGCCGAATAGGCCCCAGCCTAGATAAACCAGCCTTTCAAGGTCGTGTCCGCTTGCTTTCAAGGTCGTGTAATGGTTCGGAGCAAACAGGAAAGTCATCCCAATGGTTTCATTTGCTGCGTGGGTGAATGGCAGATTCAAATTTGCCGAAAGGTTCTTTACTTTGTTGCTGTCAGCGAGGGTACGGGTTTCCAAATGGGTTTTCGTGCCAAACTTCTTATCAGCCATCAGGGTCATGTTAAAATACTGCTGCTTGAACGACACCCATTCAATTTCTGGGTCAACGGTCAAAACCTCATCAGCCCTTTCACTCATGTATTCCACACTCTCCTCTCCCGGATACTTATAGTAGATTGTTGTACGTTCACGCTCAGGCTTGGCCAAGCGTTCCTGCTTTTCCAAGTCAATTCCCCAGTTCATTTCTATGTAGTCTTTGCCAGGATTAATGAGGTCTCTCATCCCTACAGTATTCAGATCAAATTTGAGTTTGAATCCCGCAGCTTCCAGCCCAAATCTGTGGTCAATGTATTGGCTGTCGTTCAGTTTTGACCGCATGGCCACGGTCTGCCTGCCAGCAGAGTCCTTCTTGATTCCTCCAGGTACAAAGTAAAACTCCTTGCTAGTGGCTGTTCGGTTGTCAGCGGTGTTGAATGCATATTCCAATTTGGTGTCTGCATTCAGGAAACTTACCTTATCCTCCGTTCCACTTTTCTTAAAGTTTTTCAACTCAACTTTTAGCGGCATTCCACCCTGTGGATTCAGCCACACTTTCATGTCATCGTTTTCGATGATAGGAGGCTCCACAAGTAGCATCATCCCTTTTTGAGCCATGCCTTGGGGTGTAAGCCCAGTAAAAATGCCAGTGTCGGCCACTGGGGCTATGCCGGGTATGGTAGGTGCTATCTCTGCAGGTTTGGTGGCCACCTCAGTCATTTTAAGGGCTTCGGTCGAATCGTTCTCCCGCTTGTATTTTGCCTGCTGCTCTGCAGTGGGCGTGCTCATATAGATGTAGCCCAGCACTATGCCAACTATCACTACCAATCCTATCACCGTCATGCGGTCCATTCCTTGCTTCTGTTCCATTATTTTTTGTTAAAAGGGCTGCGAAATTAAGGGGCAAGGGCAAAGTGATGATGTACTAATTCGGCAATTCGGCAATCATCACAATAGTAGAGCTCCAGACTAGCCAATGATTTAATTAGTTCTCCAGACCACTATATTGCACAAACATAGGTCTGACACACGCAGAAATACAGGTCTGAATTCCTGCTTGGTCTGATGCTGATTCGAAAATTCTACATTAACGAATTACAAATTGTCACATCATGCACTTCTCCCGACCTTTGCCCTCATATTTTACCCGTGAGAACAAAAGGAACCAAAAACAACCGCATCAACATCATCACCCTTGGGTGTAGCAAAAACCTAGTGGACAGTGAGCTATTGCTAAGTCAGCTTAAGGCCAACCAACTGGATGCACACCACGAACGCAACGCCAACGATGCGGGGGTGGTGGTGATAAATACCTGTGGATTTATAGACAATGCAAAGCAAGAAAGCATTGATACAATATTGCGGTTTGCGGAAGAAAAGAACGAAGGCAACATACAAAAATTATATGTAACTGGATGCCTGAGCCACCGCTACAAAGAAGAATTGAACGCGGAGATACCCGAAGTGGATGCTTGGTTTGGAACGCTGGAACTGCCCAACCTACTAAAAACCCTTGGGGCCGACTACAAGCACGAACTAATAGGTGAAAGACTGACAACCACTCCTGCCCATTATGCTTATATGAAAATAAGCGAAGGCTGCGACCGCCCATGTGCGTTTTGTGCCATACCATTGATGCGAGGCAAGCATGTGAGCAAGCCTATTGAACTTTTGGTACACGAGGCCAAGCATTTGGTGAAAAACGGCACTAAAGAAATAATGCTGATAGCACAAGATAGTACGTTTTATGGAATAGATTTATATGGTGAACGTAAGCTGTCGGACCTTATGAAACGAATCAGTGATGTTGAGGGGCTGGAGTGGATTCGTCTTCACTATGCCTACCCATCGCAGTTTCCGGAGGATATACTGCCAGTGATAGCCGAACGCGAGAATATATGCAACTACCTGGACATGCCTGTGCAACACGCCACCGATAATGTGCTGAAGGCCATGCGAAGGGGCATCACCCGCCGTCGAACAGAAGAACTGATTAATACCATCCGCAAAAAAGTGCCTGGCATTACCTTGCGTACTACCTTACTGGTAGGCCATCCCGGAGAAACGGAGCAGGACTTTGAGGAGCTCTGCAATTTTGTGCAACTGACTCGTTTTGATAGGCTTGGGGTATTCACTTATTCGCACGAAGAAAATACGGCCGCCCACATCTTGGCCGACGATATACCACAAGAGGTGAAAGAAGAACGAGCCGCAATCGTGATGGAAATACAGCAGCAAATCTCCAACGAAGTGAACCAAGCCAAGGTTGGTAAAACATATAAAACATTGTTTGACCGAAAAGAGGGAAACCACTTCATAGGCCGCACCGAACAAGACAGCCCAGAGGTGGACAACGAAGTGCTGGTGGATGCCACCAACAGCTATGTGCGGATTGGAGACTTTGCCAACGTAAAAATAACCAAGGCTGAAGATTTTGATTTGTATGGGGAAGTAGTTAATTCGGCAATTCGTTGATTAGCTAATTCAATTGTCAAATTAATAACAACGCGAGATGCTCTCCTTCAACCCCTTAGACTATAATTTCTACCCTAAGCTGATCCAAGATTACTTGGTGGGGAATACTGCTTTGAAGGAGTTTTATACTTTTGAATCAAGTATTCAAGGAATAGTTGAAGCAACGAAGAAGCGGCAGTTTGATGCCGAAAAAAGAAAGGTGTTGGTGGATGAATTGACAAGGCAATACGAAGGAGTTGACATCGTAGGGGCAGTTTCCGAAAATATAAAACTGTTGCATTCGGAAAATACTTTTACCATTACTACCGGCCATCAGTTGGGCATTTTCACCGGACCGCTTTATACTTTGTACAAAGTGATGACGGTGATATCACATTGCAAAAAGATGAAGGCCAAAATACCCGACAAAAACTTCATACCTGTATTTTGGTTGGCAAGCGAAGACCATGATTTGGAAGAGATACAAAGCATTGATCTGTTTGGTAAAAAACAGTCGTGGCAAACCATTCAGAAAGGTGCAGTTGGCCGCATGGATTGCGAAGGTCTACCGGAATTATTACAGCATATAAGAATCTTGTTTGCTAACGATGCCAAGGCTTTGGAGTGGATAAGCGAAATGGAAATAGCCTATCAATCTAAAACACTTTCATCAGCTACTCGCAAAATAGTTCATAGACTTTTTGGTGACTATGGATTGGTAATCATTGATGCTGATTCACCGGTTTTGAAAGAGCAATTTGTGGAGGTGATGAAACAGGATATATGTGAGCGGAAGTTTGAACCCATCATCCAAAACCAAACCGAGAAACTTGGTCAACATTACAAGACTCAAGTGAACCCACGACCTATCAATTTCTTTTATCTGAATGCAAACAATCGCGAACGTATAACGGATGATGCTACGTTTGATGAAATTCGAAAACCAGAAAACATAGTAGCAAACCCTGAAAACTATTCTCCGAATGTATGTATGAGGCCGATGTATCAGGAGTGTATTTTACCTAATGTCTGCTACGTTGGTGGTCCTAGTGAAATAGCTTATTGGTTGCAACTGAAGGAAGCCTTCATAGCTGCAAATATTTCTTTTCCTGTTTTATTGGTTCGCAATTCGGTGGTCCTATTTCAGCCAAACAAAACTGCACAGATAGAACTGCTTGGATTGGAGCCTATAGATTTTTTGGAAGAGGAAAAAAAAATTACCAAAAAGTATATAAAATTGCAGTTGGGTGAGATAACTTTTGATACAGAAATAAATGCGACCTCAGAGGCCATTGAAAGTATCAAAAAACAATTGAAAAGCATAGACCTTACACTACTGCCACAGGCCGACCTGATTCAGAAGAACATGAAAGAAGCGATATTGAACCTACAAAAGAAAATAGAGAAGGTGCGGATGCAAAAATATGAACAGGCTCTTTCCAAAATTAGCAAATTGCGGGCAGAGCTTTTCCCAAATAATATCCCACAAGAGCGGGTAAGTAACTTGCTTTCCGTTATAGCCTTTTTTGATAAACAAGCATTGTTGCAAGCATTTGAAAACAACAACGAAAAAGGATTCCTGGTATGTTAAAACAGTTGAGCTACCTTGGCTTCCGTTTGTTGGCAGGGCTGTTTTGGCTCATGCCAATGTGGATGGCTTATGGTTTCTCCAACTTCTTGGCTTTTGTGCTTTATCGGGTGTGGGGCTACCGCAAAGCAGTGGTGATGGACAACCTACGAAAATCCTTCCCAGAAAAAAGTGAGGCGGAAATAAAATCCATTGCAAAAAAGTATTACAACCATTTGGCCAAACTTGCAGTAGAAGTATTGAAAATGTCTTCGCTGTCCAAAGAATATTTCATACAGAATATACCCATTGAAGGTGTCGAAATTCTGGAGCAATTGAAAGACCGCAAAACCTTCATGCTATGTGGCCACACAGGAAATTGGGAATGGGCTGCACTCATGTTTGGCATCGTATGCCCCCAAGGTTTCAATACCAGCTATAAACCAGTTTCCAACCCATTCTTTGAGGCTTGGTTCAAAAAGGTACGCACCCGTTTTGGCAACATAGCCCTACCAATGACACTAATGCCCCGCGAACTGATGGGGAATAAAAGACCTTCTGTCACCGGACTAGTGGCCGACCAAAACCCAAGTAGTATGGATAATTTGTGGCTTCAATTTCTGAACCGCGAAACCTTGTTTTTTAGTGGAGTAGAACGATTGGCCAAGAAACTGGATGTGGCTGTGGTGTTTGCCGATATGTATAGAACCGGTAATGGCCAATACCGAATACACTTGGAACTTATGACCGAACACGCAAACACCCTACCAGATGGCCACCTGATGCAAGACTATGTTACCCGCCTAGAAAAAGCCATTTACCTGCATCCCGAAAACTGGCTGTGGAGCCATCGACGTTGGAAGCATAAGCGGGCTTAAGAATGAATTGGAGGCCTTGTGGTTGAATTTCTTGACCATATTCAATCGCTGTTTAGGCTATTACTAAAAGACAACGTGTTTTATAGGTTTGTATAACTATTTTCAAAAAGGCTAAACCCATTGCAACAAGATAAACTTTCTTTGCAGAAAAATTAAAACATGTACGACAAGGAAATATTTGACCTGATTGAGAAAGAACTTCATCGCCAACAAAATGGTATAGAGCTTATAGCCTCTGAGAACTTTGTGTCGAAGCAAGTGATGACTGCCATGGGCAGTTGCCTCACTAATAAATACGCCGAAGGACTGCCAGGGAAACGCTACTACGGCGGTTGTGAAGTGGTGGATGTTGTGGAGCAACTAGCCATAGATCGGTTGAAAAAACTCTTTGGTGCGGCTTGGGCTAATGTGCAACCACACAGTGGAGCACAGGCCAATGCCGCTGTGATGTTGGCTTGCCTTCAAGCGGGCGATTCCATTCTTGGGTTTGATTTGAGTCATGGTGGTCATCTAACGCATGGCTCACCTGTCAACTTTTCAGGAAAGCTATACAACCCTCATTTTTATGGAGTAGAAAAGGAAACTGGCACCATAGATTTTAATAAAATTGAACACATTGCCAAGCGGGAAAAACCCAAACTGATTATATGCGGAGCTAGCAGCTACAGCCGCGATTGGGATTATAAAAAATTGCGTGAAGTAGCCGACCATGTTGGAGCTTTGTTGTTAGCAGACATTAGCCACCCCGCAGGATTGATTGCTACCGGCTTATTGAACAACCCCCTCCCCTATTGCCATATCATAACCACAACTACTCATAAAACACTTCGTGGGCCTAGAGGTGGTGTAATAATGCTGGGGAAGGATTTTGAAAACCCATGGGGATTGAAAACGCCCAAAGGTGAAACGAAGATGATGAGTACTCTATTGGATGGGGCTGTGTTTCCAGGTACACAAGGCGGCCCACTGGAGCATGTGATAGCCGCCAAAGCTGTTGCCTTTGGAGAAGACCTGCAAGATGACTACAAAATATATTGCCAACAGATAATAAAAAACTCGCAGGCCATGGCTGCGGCCTTCGTGGACATGGGCTACCACATTATCAGTGGTGGCACTGACAACCACATGATGCTGCTCGATTTGCGAAGCAAAAACCTAAGTGGGAAGCTGGCAGAGAACACCCTCATAAAAGCCGACCTAACCGTGAACAAAAACATGGTACCTTTTGATGATAAAAGCCCCTTCGTTACTTCTGGAATCCGTATCGGCACATCGGCTATGACTACCCGTGGATTCAAGGAAGAACAGTTTGTGGAGGTAGCTACTTTGATAGACAAAGTGCTGATGAACCACGAGAATGATACCATCATTGTTGAGGCTAAAAAAGGGGTGAATACGCTGGCCACTTCGTTTCCATTGTATGCTTAATTGATTGTTTCAGCACTAGATTTTACATGAAATATTTACTCATTTGCTTTGCCTTACTTTCAAGTCTGATGGCAAGTCCCCAGAAGGTAAAAAAATGGAACAGAACGCTGTATTTCAATGCCAAAATTTACACGGTTGATTCTTCATTCTCGGTGCAGGAAGCCATGGTCGTGGAGAATGGAAAAATTAGTGCGGTTGGCAAAAGTGGATTACTATCAAAAGGGTACGGCCCTGCAAATATGGTTGACCTCAAAGGCAAGTTTGTCTACCCCGGTTTTATAGATGCCCACTGCCACCTGTTCGGATTGGGTGTGAGTATGCAGATAGTGGATTTGGTGGGTACAAAATCTATTGAAGCCGTTGTGGAACGATGCAAGGCATTTGCAAAGCTACATCCTGAGAAAAAGTATATCATGGGGCGTGGCTGGGACCAAAATGATTGGGCGGTAAAAGCCTATCCCAACAAAGAAATACTTGACAAGGCTTTCCCCAATATTCCTGTTGTACTGAAACGGATAGACGGCCATGCAGCATGGGTAAATAGTATAACGTTGGAGCTTTCAAAAATTGATGCGGAAGCAAAAGTGGAAGGCGGGGAAATATTGTTGACCGATGGAAAACCTAACGGAATACTCATTGATAACGCGGTGGATTTGGTGATGGGGGTAATCCCAAAAATGAATGAAGCAGAAAAACGTAGAGCTTATTCAGATGCTATGAAAGTGTGTAATGCCAATGGTTTGACCAGTGTATTGGATGCAGGAATTGAGCGGGATACCTTTCTTACCCTGCGTGAAATGTGGCATAATCAAAAAACATATACTTTAAACAATTATCAACTTTTCACCCCTACCCAAAACAACCTCGAATCCTACTTTATTGACATAGACTCAGCGGCAAATGACAATGATCCAGTTCCTCAAAGAGACCTAAAAATAAAGGGACTAAAAGTATATGTGGATGGAGCATTGGGGAGTCGTGGGGCTTTGCTGCTGCAGCCATACACCGACAGACATGAAAGTCGTGGATTCTTGCTTACCGATGTAAATGAACTAAAAAGATTGGCGAGGCTTTGTTACAAATATAACTACCAGTTCAACACACATTGTTTGGGCGACAGTGCGGTGAGGTTGATGTTGAACATTATGGGTGAAGTGCTGGGCGGCCCCAACGACCGCCGCTGGCGGATAGAGCATTGCCAGATTGTTTCTCCAGAAGATTTGGTATTGTTCAAAAAGTATTCGATTATCCCATCTGTGCAGCCCACCCATGCTACCAGTGATATGTACTGGGCAGATGAGCGGCTTGGTATTGATCGCCTAAAAACGGCGTATGCTAACAAAGATTTATTAAAGGCCGCAGGGACAGTGGCACTGGGTACTGATTTCCCGGTAGAAGCCGTGAGTCCGCTATATACCTTTGCCTCGGCAGTGTGGCGTATGGATGATAAGGAATTTCCGAAAGACGGCTTCCAAATGGAGAACGCACTAACTCGCGAAGAAGCATTGCGGGGCATGACTATCTGGGCAGCCCACTCCATTTTTGAAGAGAAAAACCGTGGCAGTTTGGAGAAAAGAAAATATGCAGACTTTGTGATACTCGACAAAGATTTAATGAAGTGCACCTTTCAGGAAACACGAAACAACAAGGTGCTGGGAACATATTTGAGCGGCGAGAAGGTATATTAATCCCCCCGTCTTCTCAACTCCAACCAATGCACATCAGGTTGTATGTCGGGCCAGTTGCTCATCCACTCTTTGCTGATAGCATGATATATTTTAAGGGTGCTACCTTCCCGCTGCCAGCAATACCATTTGCCACCTGGTTCATCGGGTAGATGACTTAGATATACCAAGGTCATTTCATCACAGTATCGTTTGCAATCGCCTTCCGTACATATTTTGTAATGTTTGTAATCGCCAAGCCCAGTGATGCTTCCATCTCTATGGAAAGTGATTTCTCGACTTACTTCTACTGCCACTCCCCGTTCAGGTGGGATAGGAGAGTTGATAATAGTGCGATAGGTTCCGGCAAAAAGTTTTTCGTTGGTGGCTTGCCTCACTGACGAAGTAAATCCTGCTGCATTTATTGGCTCTGTTATGCTGGAATCAGCCCTCACAAAAACCATCTTATAGCTGCCATGATGAAAAGGCTCCTGCTGCACCAGCCTGCCATTTTCAAGCTCCAAGTCTACGAAAGAGTCCTTCTTGCTTCCAACAATCCTTAGAATATGGCCGGGCAGTTTTTGCAGCTTACAAATTACGGGTTGCCACTCACCATTCAATACGAAAACCTTGTTCTGTCTGATATAAAGTTCTGTGCAACCGTAGCTGTTGTTGAAACGAGCATTGGTATATTTTTCAAGGCTGTCGGTATATGTTTTTGAAATCCATAAACCGGTCAATGATTCAGCTTTTGCTTGAGGCTGAGGAGTATTTTGCGGCTCCCCATTTTTGCAGGAAAAGATAATAACCAAAAATAATACAGGGAATTGTTTAAGAAGCATACGTTAATTCATTTTCAAATTACCAATTGCTGAGTATACGCTTTCAAGTGTAGTAAGTGTAACATCCAATTCGGGGTTTATTTCTGTAACCTCAAATACTGCCAAATTAGGCATTTGCCACAGTGCTTGTAGCAAAATGCTTGCCGCCTCAGGACTAAATCCATCGGCCACGGGTGTGCCAGTTCCTGGCACATATTCGATGTCCATGCTATCAATGTCAAAGGTTACATATACCTTGTCGAATCCTGCTGCCCATTTTGTCACTTCATCTGCAATCACTCCAATGCCTTTCTCTTTGCGTTCAGCCGGGGTGTAGTTTTTTATCTGATGTTTTTGAATATATGTTATTTCCTCTTCCTCCAAATCACGAAGCTCTACATACAGCAAATCGGACTGAGTTATTTTAGGTTGAATACTGCCGTTGTTTTTTAGTTGTTCCCAGTATGCGGTTTCATCCGTCAAATGATTGTGTCCAACAGCAAGGTTATCTTCGGCCAAGCTAATTGCTACTGGCATACCATGCATATTGCCGCTTGGAGTAGTATAAGGTGTGTGTAGGTCTGCGTGTGCATCAACCCAAATCACTCCAATTTTCTGATTGGGAAACGATTGCCGAAGGCCGGTCAACACTGCGGCAGCACTACTATGGTCGCCACTTAACACGAAAGGAAATTGATTGCTTTGCAATACCAGTTTCACTTGTTCGGCAGCAACTCGTTGGAAAGGTAAGATATAATTGCAGTATTTCGCCAGAGGATGATTTTGTTTTTCAGCATCCCTATCGATTTGCTCCATTTTTACCTCAGAAACTAGTGCACCACTAAAGATATTCTTTCGCTCAGCATCATATTTCAACAAAGCATCAGGACCTTTGGCAGCACCCGGCTTTGCAGGGTTTGCACCAAGATCACTAATCAGTTTGATAATATGTATTTGACGGTCGGAGTTCATTTTTAGGTTAATATAGTTGCCTCTCAACGAACGTTGGTGACCTCGGCATGACAAATGAGTTATAGAGTTTCTGACAATTCGGCAGCTTTATGTTTGATGATATCAACGATGGATGGGTCGAGCAAGGTGGTTGTGTCGCCAAGGTTTGAAGTATCTCCTTCGGCAATTTTACGCAAGATACGCCTCATGATTTTGCCGCTGCGTGTTTTTGGCAGACCTGGCACAACCACAATCCTGTCAGGTCGGGCGAAAGCCCCGATTTTTTCGAACACAAGCTTTTGGGCTTCAGTAGTCAATATGGAGGCATTATCAATCTTTGCATTGCAAATAACAAAAGCAAAAATGCCCTGCCCTTTGATGTCGTGGGGGAATCCAACCACTGCACTTTCCACAATTGCTGGGTGTTCATTTAGTGCATCCTCTATTTCGCCTGTGCCTATGCGGTGCCCCGAAACATTGATGACATCATCTACACGGCCAGTGATTCGATAGTAGCCGTCAGCATCACGCTTGCAACCATCACCTGTAAAATAATAGCCTGGATACGTTGAGTAATATATATTTTTAAATCGTTCGTGATCGCCATAAACGGTACGAGCCATTCCAGGCCAAGGGAATTTCATACAGAGATTTCCTTCCACATTATTCCCACTGATTTCTTCGCCTCTTTCATTTAACAAAACTGCCTGCACGCCCGGAATTGGCAGTGTTGCGTATGCAGGTTTCAGTGGTGTAATTCCGGCCAAAGGCGAAATCAAGATGCCGCCAGTTTCGGTTTGCCACCATGTGTCCACTATTGGGCAGTTTCCTTTGCCCACATTTTTATGGTACCACTCCCAAGCTTCTTCGTTGATGGGTTCGCCCACACTTCCAAGCACCCGCAGGCTGTCCAGCTTTTTGCCTTCAAACCATTTCGTACCCTGTGCCTCCAAAGCACGGATGGCAGTAGGTGCAGTATAAAATATATTAACCTGATGCTTGTCCACGACTTCCCAAAAGCGTCCTGGGTCGGGCCAGTTCGGGATGCCCTCAAATAAAACTGTAGTAACACCATTCAGCAGCGGGCCATATACCAAATAGCTGTGCCCAGTGATCCAGCCAATGTCGGCAGTACACCAAAATATCTCATGCCCGCTTTGTGGCCTGAATACTTCATTGAAAGTATATCCGGCATACACCATGTATCCGCCTGTTGTATGCAACACTCCTTTGGGCTTGCCTGTACTACCCGAAGTGTAAAGTATAAACAATGGGTCTTCTGCTTCCATTGGTTCGGCTAGGCAATCTGATGAGGCAGTTTCCAACAATTCATGCCACCAAAAATCACGGCCTGCCTGCATAGTCACAGGTTCGTTTCTATTGTTAAATACAATGGCTTTTATTGCTCCATTCTGCTGTGGAGAGCTGATGACTGTGAGGTCTGCCATCGCTTCATCGGCAATCTGCTTTAGCTCAATTTTTTTATCACCTCTGAAAACTGCATCGGCGGTTATGAGCAATGTGCAGCCACAATCATTAATCCTATCAGCAAGCGACTTGGCTGAAAACCCCCCAAATACCACGTTATGAATAGCCCCAATCCTTGCACAGGCAAGCATGGCAATAGCCCCTTCAGGCACCATGGGCATATATATGCATACTCGGTCACCCTTTTTCACCCCCACATCTTTCAATACATTCGCGAAGCAACAAACTTCTTTGTGCAGCTCATTGTAGGTTATCAGTCGACTAGGGGTTTTAGGATCATTGGGTTCCCAGATGATGGCAGTTTGATTGCCCCTGATTTCCAAGTGGCGGTCAATACAGTTGTAGCAAAGATTCGTGTAGCCTCCATCAAACCACTTGATGCTTGGTTCAGTAAAATTCCACTTCAGGGTTTTGTCCCATTTTTTGAACCAATGAAATTCTGCTGCTTTATCTTCCCAAAATACTTCAGGATTGGCTATTGCATGTGCATATACTGTTTTGTATTCTTCAAAATCACTGATTTGCTTCATGCAATGGTTAGGTTAGGTAGGCAAAGGTACGGTGATTGTTGAGCTTGAACGAAAGCTGCAAGCTAGGGCGAGACCTACAGCTCTGTAATCAAGCTAGCTATTGAGAATGACTATAGTCAAAATAACTAACTTGTAAACATTTTGCAGTTTGTCAATAGTGGCGAATTTCACCATAAATGTATATATGGAACACAGGCAGAACCTCCACAGAGGGAATCCCAGCATCTTTCAAATGTATTGGTATATGCTGCCAAATTTGTCATTAGTTCCTTCTTAAATAGATGTCGCCAAAAGTCACCCATATTCCTTTACTATTCTTTGTAGATGCATGAAATTGCCAACTGTCTGTAAGACTATTATAGCTGAACTTATTTATTAATGGTCCGTCTGGATATTCAAAATGGAAGTCAATACTTTGTTCTGTTCTTATTCCGTAACCCACTGTCTCTGAAAATTGTCCAACCAATGTGCAACATATCTTTCAGTTATGCAGTCATAACCAATAAAAACCTTTGCTGTGTATTGAGGTAATTTAGCCGTGTCGGCGAATGTCAATGAAACAAATTGATGGTTTAGTTCAAAATATTTGTCGGCTATTTCAAATAAGTCACCGTTGATTGCATCGCCAATGTCGTGAAGCCAAGTTTTGTCTTTTAAAATTGCAGGGTTTTGAACTTCAAATCTTTCGTCAATAGGGTGAAAGGCAATTTTAATTTTTACTCTCTCGTAAGTTTTGTTGACTACATATTGTCCGAGTATAGCTGCTGTCAAAGCTGTTACACGCTGTTGTCCGTCAATGAGTATTTTTTTCCTTCACTTAAAGTACCATCTTTTAGACGCACATTGGGATTTCTCCAAGCGATAACGTAGCCGATTGGATAACCTTGATACAAGCTGTCCATTAAGTCACGAACTTTTGAACTGTCCCAAACAAAAGGTCTTTGAATTTCTGGAATTGCAATTTCTCCTGAGTTTACCCAAGCTAAAAGTGTCTCAATTAATTGTTGGTTTACTGCGTATTTCTGCATTTGTTGTCGTTGGTTTTAGCACTGTCGTTAATAGGTTGCACTAACTTCATAGAATAGTAGATAACATACTAATAGCGGTAGTTTTCTATCTCAAAAACCTACACTAATTTGTTTGCTGTGCGAGAATAGGATAAGTTTTGTAGGTTAATTGGGTTAATTTATGGCAAATGTGCCCCGTAGCACACAGCTGTGGTTTATACCTGAAAGGTTTGGACACCACCAAGCTAAACCTGTCAGCTCAGTAGTCACAGCCGTGTAGTCCAGCTCCAAATCAACCACGCTTCAAATTTGCTAATTGCCCTCCTCACGACCTTTGCCCCACTTATGACCCTTAAACAGGAAACTCGGATTATTATCCTGCTGGCATTTATCAACTTTGTGAACATTGTAGATTTTATGGTGCTGATGCCTCTTGCACCGCAAATAAAAGAAGCCTTCCAACTGGGGGCCTCGCAGTGGGGTGGAGTGGTGTCTGCCTATACCATATCGGCCTTTGTGGCGGGCATCCTTGCTCTATTCATGATTGACCGCTACAACCGCAAGACCTATCTTATGCTCAACATGATTGGGTTTGTGGGTGGCACATTTCTGTGTGGCATTTCTGATTCCTACGAGTTCCTTATGTTTTCACGAATCTTTACCGGTTTTTTTGGCGGTGTTATCAGTTCGGTGAGTATAGCTATTGTTACGGATGTAACGCCCATGGAAAGGCGGGGAAGGTCTATGGGTATATTTATGGGGGGCTTTGCTGCTGCTGCTGCATTAGGTGTTCCATTTGGCACCGTGCTCGGAGCAAAACATACGTTAGGATGGAACTTTCCTTTCATGGCTTTGGCAACATTGGGCGGCATTATGATGGTGGTGTGCTACTATGTGCTACCTCGCATAAGCCCGGCCAAAAAAGACGAAAACAACACCCATGTGACCACTACGGTGATTGCACTGAAAAGTATTACCAAAGACAGCAACCAACGATGGGGCTTTTTGCTCATGTGCCTTATCGTTTTTGTGCAGTTTATGATTGTGCCATTTTATAGTCCTTTTTTAGTTTCCAATCTTGGCTTGAACGAGCTACAACTCGCGGGCACCTATGCCATAGGAGGCATTTCATCTATTGCGTTCAATCCTTTGATAGGAAAAATGAGTGACCGCATTGGCCATGTAAAAATGTACACCATACTAGCACTGTTAGCCTGCATCCCAATTTGGCTTTGCACCAGTTTAGAAGATATAAGCTACCCCATTGTATTGTTGCTTTCAGCCTGCTTCTTTGCGTTTGCTGGTGGGCGGTTCACCCCTGCGGTAGCTTTGATGATTTCTACTGCCAAGCCACACCAAAGGGGTATATTCAATACACTCCGCAATTCAGTTCAAAATGGCGTGGCAGGCATAGCCGCTCTTTTTGCTGGAATAATTGTAACACAAGTAACTCCAACGTCAAAGTACGAACATTACGCCACTGCCGGAATCATAGCAATCGGAGTAAATCTGCTTAGTATTTTGGTGATTAGGAAAGTGAAGGCAGTGAGCTGATGTTTACACCCAATCAGGTGTCCCCGCTTCTATGTGCATTTCTTCGAGCGAAACAGGGTGGGCAAACTTGAGCCGAAGTGCATGAAGGCAAATGCTTGCATCTGAATTTGGTGATGGGTAGCCATATTTCAAATCGCCAACAATGGGACAACCCATAGCTGCAAGTTGCACTCTTATTTGATGTGGCCTACCCGTGAGCGGAAATACTTCTAAGAGATAGGCCTTATCCGATTGAGAAACCACATCGTAGTCAAGCTCTGCACGAAGGGCATCTGGCCTTTCCTGATTATATGCTTTAGATATATTTTTTGAGGTATCCTTTGTAAGCCAATGAATGAGCTTCCCACCATCTCTTAAAGGTTTTTTGCTTACCAATGCCAAGTATGTTTTCTTAATATCACGCTGCTTGAACTGCTCGTTCATGCGGGTGAGGGCTTTGGAGGTTTTAGCCATCAACACCAAACCACTGACTGGTCTATCTATGCGGTGAATAACCCCGCAAAAAACATTACCTGGCTTGTTGTATTTCTTTTTCAGGTAATCTTTGGCAATATCTACTAGTGGTATATCGCCTGTTTCGTCACCTTGCACCAGTAAGCCGCTTGGCTTGTTCACTGCCAGCAGGTGGTTATCTTCATATATTACCCTCAGGTTTGCAGAGTTCAATACTGTTCCTTCTTACTTGGAAAATCCACCAACTTCACGTCTTCAATGTAATGTTCGATATTGGTTTTCACATCATCGAACAGGTTCATGTACCTCCTCAAAAAGCGTGGGTTGAATTCTTTGGTAAGCCCCAGCAAATCGTGCAGCACCAATACTTGTCCATCAACACCGCTGCCTGCTCCTATGCCTATCACTGGTATTTTCAGTTCCTTGGCCACACGTTCGCCAAGAGTGGCTGGTATTTTTTCCAACACAATGGCAAAGCAGCCGGCATCTTGCAACAAAAGAGCATCTTCCAAAAGTTTATTGGCTTCAACTTCATCTTTTGCCCGCACCTCGAAAGTTCCAAATTTGTATATGCTTTGAGGAGTAAGACCCAAATGACCCATCACAGGCACACCGGCACTCAACACACGTTTCACCGAGTCAATAATTTCCAAGCCGCCTTCCATTTTTACGGCATGTGCGGCTGCTTCTTTCATCAGCCTGATGCTGGATGATAGTGCTTCTTTAGAGTTTCCCTGATATGATCCAAAAGGTATGTCGGCCACAACCAAAGCCCTGTCAACAGCACGAGTCACGCTGGCCGTGTGATATATCATCTGTTCCAGGGTTATGGGCAGGGTAGTGGTGTTTCCTGCCATCACGTTGCTGGCTGAATCCCCTACCAAGATTACGTCTATCAAAGCCGCATCGAGAATAGTGGCAAAGGTGTAATCGTAGGCCGTGAGCATGGATATTTTCTCGCCCCGCTGCTTCATCTCCTGAAGTACATGCGTTGTTATCCGCTTTATCTCTTTGTATTGATTGTTCGACATCGAGGGGCAAAGGTAGCTAATTCGGCTATTCGTTACTATGACAATTCGATTATGCTTCGAATAGTGAGTATCGTTTATATTCAATAATTCCCCCACGCTCAGAATTAACACATTAATTCATAACCGAATTGACGAATTACCACTCTCTCCTACCTTTGACCCATGCACGAACTAAAACTAGAATCCATCATTAGGGTATATGAAAATCTTCAGGAGCTTTCAATTGCTGACCAAACATTAGTGCAGTCTGCAAAGGATGCTACTAAGCAGGCGTATGCTCCTTACTCCAAGTTTTTTGTGGGTGCTGCATTACTGCTTGAAAGTGGAGAGATAATCACTGGCAGCAACCAAGAAAACGCAGCGTATCCATCAGGACTATGTGCAGAACGGGTGGCCTTTTTCTCCGCGGGGCATCAACATAAAGGGAAGCAGATATTGGCTGTCGCAATTGCTGTTGTTTCTGAGGAACATCGTGTGGCTGAGCCAGTGATTCCATGTGGTGCTTGTATGCAGGTGATGAGTGAATTCCAGCGAATACAACAGCTACCGATACGAATTTTGTTGAATGGAAACAATGGAAAAACGTATAATTGTGAAAGCCTCCAAACCTTAATGCCTTTGCAGTTTAGGCTCTAGTCAACCACCACCTTCAGCACCTTGAAAGATGCGTTTGAGGTGATTTGAAAAAAGTAGAGGCCTCCTGCTAAATTAGTTTCAATTCTTGAGTCAGAAGTTTGGAGTTGTTGGTTCAAGACAATTCTTCCTAAAATATCAAAAACCTTCAAGGTTGCTTTTGGCCAATTTGGTGGTAAAATCAGCGTAAGTTGGCCTTGGCTTGGGTTAGGGAATATAGTTATCTCCCCGCCTCCATCTACATGCCCGATTGCATTTCGTCCGGCACACTCCATTGCTTTCAGTGCATTAATACGGCCTTTACCTAATTTACCTATCAAGGTTGGGTTTTGTTTATCAATATTATCGCAACTGTATTTGAGGCATAGTTCTAACTGATTGGAAGTCAGGTTAGGATTTATAGAACGCATCAAACCCACAAGCCCTGCTGTCATGGGTGCCGACATGCTGGTACCACTTTGAATGCCATATGGATAGCTAATGCCTGGCAAAGTGCTATAAATTTTTTCACCAGGAGCCATCATATCTATAAAGTTTCCATAATTTGAGAAACTGGAAACTGTGTCTCCAATCGAAACAGAACCGACTGCTATCACATGATCAAAAGCTGCGGGATAGGTTACAATCTCCTGCCCTTCATTTCCTGCGGCTGCCACACACATAATTCCATTCTTGTGGGCTGCTTCCAATAGTGTCTTCATTGTTTTGATTATACTCGTATCTGACCCACCAAACGACATGCTAATGACATCTGGATGCATAGTCACTGCGTAATCTATTCCTTCTTCCACGTGAGTCAAAATAATTGGCAATGTGGAGGATTTTACAGGCAAAATTCTTACTGTATTGTAACTGATGGAGGCCATGCCAATAGTGTTATCAGTCACCCCACCTGCTATACCTGCTGTGTGTGTGCCATGTAGCATCAATAAGGCCAATGAAGTTGGAGGCCGCACATCTGTATCGCTTGCTGCCACATCGTAGCCATGGCTGTCGTCCACATAGCCGTTGCTGTCATCATCAATGGTGTTGCCTGGTATTTCTTTTGGGTTGGTGTATATGTTGGCAGCCAAGTCTGGATGGTCGCTTTGTATAGCATCATCTACAATTGCAATGGTTGTAAGTGAAGTTCCTTTCATTGTCCAAGCGGCTGAGGCTTGCAGCATATTGAAGTACCCACTTTGCTTGTTATCCAAATCGTTTGGCGTGGTGAACGTTTTATACACTTGGCATGGTTCAGCCCACTCCACATCAAGTAGTTTGTTTATTTCTGCTGACGCAAAAGCTGGGTCTATTTGATACGAAAAATGAACTTTGTAAATCCGCTGCACATCGGCATCGTGTGATTTGAAAGGGTGGTGGATACTCGAAATCTTCAATTCCTTGACAAGCCTTTGCCAATCTTTGTCAAGTGCCACGTCGTTATTCAAATACATGTTGAACTCCATCAAGGTAAAGCTAGGTTTTAGTTTCACCCATACTTGTCCAGGATAGGTATTTGATTGGGAAAAACCTATCATACAAAAACAAAAAGATAGTAGCAGTAAGCAATTTTTCATGTAGCTACCTAAACGAATTTTTACCTAAAAAGGTTGTACCGCAAGATGCAGTACAAAGCCCTAAACGCATCCTTCATACCAATTTTTTTGCCTTCTTCGTAGGTGCGGCCATAATAGCTGATACCCACTTCGTAGATGCGTACATTGGGTATGCGTGAAACCTTGGCGGTCACTTCCGGCTCAAAGCCGAAACGTTTCTCTTTCAGATCAAGACTTTTCAAATAATCAGCACGGAATAGCTTGTAACAAGTTTCCATGTCGGTCAGGTTCAAGTTGGTGAACATGTTGCTAAGCAAAGTCAAAAACTTGTTCCCGATTGTATGCCAAAAAAATAGGATTCGATGGGCATTGCCACCCATAAAACGGCTTCCATACACTACGTCTGCAAAGCCATCTATCACAGGTTGCAATAATATATTGTACTCAGCAGGATCATATTCCAGGTCCGCATCTTGAATGATGATGTATTCACCTTTCGACTCTTTAATACCCCTGTGCAGTGCAGCTCCTTTGCCCATGTTGTAGGGCTGATTGTAAAGCACCATCGGTAGGTCTGGGTTAGCTTTGATATAGGCTTCAACCACTTCTATTGTGTCGTCTTTGGATGAATCATTCACGACTACGACTTCTTTTTTAATGCCACCAAGTAGTTGAACTTTTTTTATTTTTTCAAAAATAAAATGAATAGTCTTGGCCTCGTTGTAGGCTGGGATAACGATAGACAGGGTATTGATTTCCATGAACTAGGATTGTATAGAAGCTTTGTTGAAATAAGGCGAAATAAATCGGTGACAAAGGTAGGCCGTACAGAAAATATAGAATGGAGTCATGGGCACCAAATAACGCACAATGCTCAGGTTCACTGTAGCCACCACATTGGTGTATAATACCCCCATCAAAAACAATAGCACCACCGGGTGTTTCAATTTCCTAAAAAGGAACAAAAAAACACATACCCAAAAAGCCAGCAAATGGAGCCCTTGAAATAAAAGCAACAAGCCCTGCTGACTCCCAGAATCGGTCCCGTACCAGACTTTGAACGATTTGAACAACCAAAATTTTAGAAGTCCAATTGGTTCAGTTTTCAGGCATTCGAAGTTGGCATTCACAAAGTTTGTTTCCCATTTGCCCTTGTGTGGCTTTACCGATTCAATCAATTTGTTTGCCACTGCACCCCCTTCGTAGCGTTTAAGCCCGTCAGCAATAGTTCGACGGAGGTATGAACTAGAATCGTTGCTGCCGATTCCCGAAATGGCTATCATAAAAAAAAAGGTGATGCCTGCAAATAGTATTTTCTTTTTCAACGGAAAAGCATAGACCAGAAATGGCAACAGCAGAAATGGAGCCATATACATGTTAATGCTACGAGTAAGTATGCTAGCCAACAGGAACAGTAATCCCATAATGTAGAAAGTAGATTTTTGCTGTTGAAATGCTTTCACTAAAAAATAAAAACAGGCCACCAAAAGCACGGTAAACATTGCTTCTGAATTATAGAATTTTGGGATGAAAATGAATGGAGGACTCAGCACCAAAACCCACAATGAACCAAAGATAATTACCTTGTTGTCGGTTACAGATTGAAATATTTTGAAGCTGAACCAAACAGCCACCATAAGCATCAATACATTCAACACAAAAAGCATACTTATACCACCTCCAATACCCCAAACAGATGCGATCAAAAGAGAGTAGGCAGGCGGTTGACCACCGTGGCGGCTTATATCGCCATTGGTATTCAATTTAAGGCCATCGGGTGTGGTGTAACTACTGCCATCATTCAGCCAATTGATGGCATTGGGGTAGTAGAAATTAGCGAAATCGTCAGACGGAGAATCCAAGTGAGCCATCTTGATGCCCGCTTGAGTCAGCAGAAAAAAGGCAAGAACAACACGGATATTCGTGAAGTATAATAGTATATTTTTCATTGTAGTATTTTACGTTTCCGCCATCGCCACATACCTACCCCAAACCCTAGTCCGTATGCAAGATGCAGTAGTGTGTAGGCCGGAATAGTGAATAGTTTTACCAGTAGACTTTCTGTGCTTTTGAAAGAAAAAATAATATTGAGCAATAGGTAAAGTAGAAACGGCAGACTCCACCACCAAAACCAGCAGGCTGCAACCGACGTGATTAGGTAAAGGCTAAACCCGATTGGCACAATATGCCTGATGCGGACACCCTCGTTGCCAAGTTTTTTGAACACCAAAGGCTTGTAAACACCATACTGAAAATACTGTATGAACATTGCCTTGTAGCTATCACGCACATAGTATTCCGATTTAATTTCAGAGGAGAGAAAAATTTTGCCACCAAGTTTGTTTGTGCGGTAGTTGAATTCATCGTCCTGATTTCGCATCAGTTCTTCGTCAAACAAACCGAATTTATCAAATGCATCTCGCTTCCAAAAACCGAAGGGAACAGTATCCACAAAGCGGTCAGTGAGCTCAGTGCGAAATTCCGAATTGCCAACCCCAAACTGGCTGCTCATAGCTACTGCTATAGCTTTACCAACTGTTGTCTTTCCTTTCGACACAATATATCCACCCACATTGTCGGCTCCTGATTTTTGCAGTATCCTCAAACATTTTTCGAAGTAATCATTAGGATATTCGGTATGTGCATCCAGCCGAGCTATGTATTCGCCTTTTGCCTGCCTTATTGCCTTGTTCAGGCCAAAAGGTACATACTTTTTCGGGTTGTCTATCAGGTGAATGTTTGGATGCTTTTTGCTCCACTCCTGCACCATTTCGCGACTGCCATCTTTGCTCATACCATCCACATACAGCAGTTCTTTGTCAGCGGGAAGAGCGTTTACAAAGAAGTCCATCAACTGGTCTAAATGTGGGGCTCCGTTAAAAGCTGGACAAATGACAGAGATTTTCATTTTACAGCATTATACAATACTCCATCTATTTTTAATTCTGTGGAAGTGAGCCTGTCAATTTTGTGTTTCTTAACAAAAAATTCATTGCCCTGGGCATTGACATCTTCATACATATAAAGTGAATCACCCGATATTTTGAACTTTGGCTCGGGGCCAGTGAGTAAGTTTTCTGACCAAATTACATCGTTGACACCTTTTCGCATTTCCAAAAATTTATTGTCTATAAAAAAGATGAACCGCTCATCGTCAATAGCGGTGCTTAGTCTCGCCCTGTCCCAGGTTGTATAAATTTCGTTGGGTACCACTTTGTGGCGGTTGCAGGCAATCACAGCAAGCAATAGCAATGCTGATAGCGTGTAAATGGATTTCTTCATCGGCTGCAAAATTAGGCTTGGTTGCAGTTAGCAGCTTACTCTTCGTTTATGCCCTTCACCTGACGTAAATGGTTTTTACTGGAAGATGCGTCAAAGGTGCTCTCTATTTCTTAACGGTGAGGGCATCAAAAATGGAATTAAGTACTGTTGTCAGTTCATTTATTTAAATTAATTTTTCTCGCTACTACCAACAAACCATTTCCCGATTTTTTAGGCTTCACAAAATCTAACAACATCAACATCCAAATCAGTGGAAGAAATAAAATCAGCAAGAGAGCAAACACACATTTGAAAAGCATAGGAAGGTGGGTAATCAACAAAAGAAACGAGTGTTGGATTTCATGAGACAATATACCAAAGATACCGTAGGTAGATTGCTGTTTTTCTACACTGAAACCGACAGCCTTCAATTTAGAAATCACATCTTCAGGCTGATAAATTCTTCGACGATGCTGCACCGTTTCGTAGTTTGAAAATTTATTAAAAAGCAACTTGTAGAAGGGTAAAATAAATCGTCCATTCACAGGTAGATAAAGCAGTAGCTTACCACCTGATTTGCATTGATTGTGGAGGTTGGCAAGGGCGGCATTGTCATTCTCTACATATTGCAACACACCTACACAAAGGAGCAAATCAGCTTGGGTTTTCAAGTGTACTGAGTTAATATCCGAATGAATAATTTGGCAGTTTTTCGAACATGTGATGGCTGCATAACTTTGGCAAAAAGCTATGTTGGCTGCATTCTTATCTATTGCCGAAAAATTGGCCGTTTTGTTGCTTTTCACAAATGGAAAAAGGAACTGTCCTTCACCGCAGCCCATGTCGGCCAAATGGTAGCTTGCAGGCAGGTTTTTCACTTCTTTTCTTAAGGCTTTAAATACATACCATTTACGCAATTGGGTAAACCAATTAAAGGCATATAGCCACCAAATAAACCGAGGATACCTGAGTAAGAACTCGGGGTAGCTATGCTCAAAAATGGGTATGTGATTGGGAGAAGCCAAACTAATTTCGGATTTGATTGGGCGAAAGTAGCTAATTCCTATTTTTTGGTTCACCTGATAGAATAATCGATTGGAGCGGATAGGCAAATTAGAGAGAGGAAAGGTAGCCATATCAATAATGTAAGTCCGAAATTATTCAAGCCACCTCACAATTTGTTGTTTAGATTTCAGTCATTGTCCCCAAATCTAATCTTTGTCACCTTTGTTTTTTCGTGTATGCAATTACTTTTGCCGCCTCTTAAAATTTTATGGAACAGAAAGAACATGTAGAATGCCTAATCATAGGCTCAGGGCCTGCGGGCTACACCGCCGCCATTTATGCCGCCCGTGCCGATATGAAACCCGTGATGTACGAAGGGATGCAGCCTGGCGGGCAGCTCACCATCACCACCGATGTGGAAAATTACCCAGGCTTCCCTACTGGGGTTGAAGGACCACATATGATGGAGCTTTTCAAGCAACAGGCCGTAAGGCTTGGCACTGATGTGCGATATGGTATGGCCACTGCTGTTGATTTTTCGAGCGGTAAACCTCCGTACATTGTTACTATTGATGGGCAAAAAGAAATTGTGGCCGAAAGCATCATCATAGCGACTGGAGCTTCAGCCAAATGGCTTGGGATACCTTCTGAAACCAGACTGAATGGCGGTGGAGTTTCTGCCTGTGCAGTTTGTGATGGCTTTTTCTATCGAGGACAAGATGTAGCCATTGTAGGTGCAGGAGATACCGCATGCGAAGAAGCCAGTTACTTATCCAAGATTTGCAGCAAAGTTTACATGATTGTACGAAAAGCAGAATTTCGGGCATCGAAGGCCATGCAGCACAGGGTGATGAATACTCCCAATATTGAAGTAATCTTTAATAGTGAAACAGATGAGGTGCTTGGAGACAATGTGGTGACTGGTGTTCGCCTGAATAATGTTGTGACGGAAGAAAAGCGGGAAGTAGCTATTACTGGATTTTTTGTTGCCATTGGCCATACACCCAACACGGTTATTTTCAAGGAGTACCTAAAAATGGATGATGTTGGCTATATAATCACAGAACCAGACAGTACACGAACCAATGTGGAAGGAGTGTTTGCCTGCGGCGATGCCCAAGATAAAGTGTACCGTCAGGCTGTTACTGCAGCGGGCACAGGGTGCATGGCTGCACTTGATGCTGAACGCTATTTGAGTGCCAAAAAAGCTAGCGAAACAATGTGAGCATGTAGTAATTGAATAATTGACAAAGGCAGACCGTTATTTGTAATCAACTAATTAACTTTAAACTTTTCATCCTACGTCTCAAATCTTGAACACTGAAACCAAAAAACGTATTGCCATATTAGGTAGCACAGGGTCGATTGGAACGCAGGCCATCGATGTTATTAAGGCCAATCCAGACCTGTTTGTCATAGAAGTATTGACCGCAGGATACAATGCCGACCTATTGATAACGCAAGCATTGGAACTAAAACCTAATGCAGTAGTGATTGCTGACGAAAGCAAATACCAATTTGTAAAAGAAACATTGCAGCCACATGACATAAAAGTTTTTGCTGGCCATGAGGCAATTTGCCAAGTAGTACAGATGGAAACCATTGACTTGGTTCTAGCAGCTTTGGTAGGTTTCAGCGGATTGAAACCAGTAATAGAAGCCATAAAAAGCCATAAAACCATTGCTCTGGCCAACAAAGAAACTTTGGTGGTTGCAGGGCAATTGATAACTGAACTTGCAGAACAATATCGGGTTTCTATCCTTCCAGTCGATTCAGAACACTCGGCTATTTTCCAATGTTTGGTGGGCGAGAATCCTGATAGCATCGAAAAATTGATCTTGACTGCATCTGGCGGACCTTTTAGGGGAATGAGCAGACAACAACTTGAAACAGTAACTCCTATTCATGCCTTGAAACACCCTAACTGGACTATGGGAGCCAAAGTGACAATTGATTCCGCGTCATTGATGAACAAAGGATTGGAGATGATAGAAGCCAAATGGCTTTTTGGAATTGATGTGAGGAACATTGAAGTAGTCGTGCATCCACAAAGCATTATACACAGCCTGGTGCAATTCAATGATGGTAGCATGAAAGCTCAGCTTGGCCTGCCCGATATGAAATTACCTATTCAATATGCAATGGCATTCCCACATCGCATCCACAGCAATTTCCCACGCTTTGAATTCACAAAGTACCCATCGCTCACCTTCGAAAAACCTGACCTAACTTCCTTCCGAAACCTTGGGCTTGCCGTAGAGAGCATTAGTCAAGGAGGTAATATGCCTTGTGCCTTGAATGCTGCCAATGAAGTAGCAGTTCAAGCATTCCTTGAAGGAAAGGTAACCTTTTTAGGCATGAGTGATTTGATTGAAGATTGTCTGACAAGAACCGCACATATCAAGTTGCCCTCCATCGATGATTTGATTCATACAGATGAGACTGCAAGACGGGCCACTAAACTAAATCTTCAATAATCCACAATTAAGCAAAAGCTTTATAGCTATTTTTGCACCATATTTAAGACAAGATGTTATTAGAAAATATTACAAAACAAAAGGTAGTTTATATAATAATGTTCCATCTCCTTTTAGGAGTATTGTTTAATCTAAGTAATTTATTCCTTGATTTATGGTATTATGGATGTGCATTATGGGCGATCTCTAATCTACTTTCTCAACAAAACAGAAATGAGATTGCAGCATCTGCCTCATTCTATTTCGTAGGCTTGGAGGTAGTGTCAAGAATGGTACAAGGGAATGTACCATGGGAAGGTGTTAAGTACATAGTTATTTTATTTTTATTTTTAGGCAAGTCGCTTAGTAACAAGAAAAGCGAAAATAATCAAGGTACAATTATCTATTTTTTATTACTGATTCCGTCTATCTTCATTACTGATTATCCAAATTTTGAAGCATTTAAGCAGCAGATTTCGTTTAACATATCTGGGCCTTTATGCTTGTTAGTCACAACCATTTATTTTACAGGTCGGACATATTCAGTCAACCAGTTAAAAAGTATGATGCTGCTTTGCATCCTCCCAATCTTAGCCACTTGTATGGTTATTGCCTTAAGGATACCTTCATTTTCCGAAATTAAATTTCAAGACGCTGCAAATTTCCAATTGAGTGGTGGATTTGGCCCAAATCAAGTAGCCAGTATCATGGGGTTTGGCCTTGTTATAATGTTTTTTTCTTTTTTTCTTGCCATCTCTGTTACTGGTTTAAGATGGTTGGACATAACAATAAGTATTGCTCTTTTTATATTTTGTACTATCAATTTTTCTAGAGGCGGGCTTTTTACAGCTATTATTTCAACTTTTCTAGGGGCATTGGTTTGGAATCGATATTCAGTCTCTCAAAAAAAAGGTACTTTCTTTTTGGGATTATCGGTGGCAGTTTTATCTACAGTTATACTTTTCAACTACATCGATGCATTCACAGGGAATACCCTCTCGCAAAGATATGCCGGAAGTACAAGCAAAAAAGACGCCCGGTATGAGCAGTTCGGATCAGGAGTAAGTGGACGTGATGTCTTGATATTGAGTGATCTAGATATTTTTAAAAACAATCCAGTAATGGGTATCGGCATGGGTATGACTTTATATCAACATGCTAAGTATATGGATAAGCAAATTGCCTCGCACACCGAAATAACCAGACTCCTCTCCGAACATGGTTCAATGGGACTAGCAGCCCTAATACTGCTACTGAGTAACCCAATTAGGTCCTTTCGACGAACACCTGATTTTTACAAAAGACTATTTCTAGTAATGTTTACCTCGTATGCTCTCATTTGCACAACACATGCAGCCATGCGGTTGGCTATGATGGGGTTTGGATACGGAATTGCTTTCATGAACATTATTCCACGAAGGCGTGATGAGCGTGATCCTGTAGCCGATTATCAAGCTCAGAGCCTGATTTGGAATCAATATGAAGAAGGCATACTTACCTCTTAAGGATAACAGTTATCGTTTTTTTCTTGCGAAGATTAGTAATCTTTCTGATTCATTTTGGTTGAAAGGTCCCAACTCGTAATTTCCAAAAAAATCAAAAGGTTCGAGCCTTGCCTTATTGAGCATTGAGATTAGTTCAGTTTGTGTATAAAGCCTGACGAATTCGTTGAATGTGCTTGTTTTACTTCCATCATTGACCACAATTTCCTTCTGCACTCTGCCCGAAGATATTTTTTTTTCTATAGAAAAATGAATGCCTTCTCTTTCAAAATCCAGCCCAACGAACGAAGCAATATCGTTCTTCACCTTGGCGGCGTTTAGAAAGTCAAGGACAAATATGCCACCGTGCATTAGCATTTGGCCTACCGCATTTAATACTGCCTGATCCTCTTCTATTTTCTCAAAATAGCCAAAGCTGGTAAATAGACTAAAAATATAGTTAAATTTGTCAGGTAGCGGTTGCCGCATATCATGCACACCAAAACTCAACCCCTTGGCTGTTTCCTCTTTTGCTTTGGTAATACTATTTTCTGATAGATCTACACCTTTAACCTCAAAACCTTTGCTATGAAGGTAGATAGAATGCCGGCCTTTGCCGCATGCCAAATCAAGTATTTTTGAACATTTAGGTATTTGTAGGATATCCGTAAGTCTACCCAAAAAATGTCTTGCTTCATTTTCGTCTCGGTTAGCATAAAGAAGATGATAATAGCTTGTATCAAACCAGGATTCAAACCATTGGATATTTTCGGGCATGGTTGGTAGCAATTGGGGTTACTTTTGCAAAATAAATGAAAAATAATTTTAGCTGCAAAGCTACCCAGTTACTTCCCTTAATTATCATTTTGGCATTTTCCTCCTGTAGCGGCGGCAAGGTAAAAGAAGGAAACAAGGAATCTGTAAAAACATTCAATCTTGGTTCAATAGAGTCCCTTGCTCCGCTGAAGTTTTCAAAAAAAATATCAGAATATGTGGAAATAAATCTGTTAGATGTGCGAACAGCCGACGAGTATGCTGGAGGCCACCTTGAGCATGCAGCCAATCTGGATGTGAGCAGTCATGAATTTGAAAAAAACATTTTGATGCTAAAAAAAGAGATACCCGTGTTTTTGTATTGTCGATCCGGTAGCAGAAGCTTTCAAGCGGCTGAAACTTTACAGGATCTAGGCTTCAAGCAGATTTATACTCTGGACGGCGGAGCTGTGGCGTGGCAAAGTGCTGGGCTAGCATTGATAACTCCATCGTCTCCTAAAAATAAAGGAATGAGCATAAAAGAATATAGAAAGCTTACTTCTTCGAGCCAATTAGTTTTGGTAGATTTCAGTGCGGTGTGGTGCGGCCCCTGTAGGCAACTAAAGCCAATTATCCAAGAAATAGCTACGAAAAATAAAGATGTAGTGAAATTGATTGAAGTTGATGTTGATGAAAATCCACTATTGGCCAGCGAGATAAACATCAGTTCAATACCGGCTTTAAATCTTTATAAAAACGGAAACAAAGTTTGGAGCATCATAGGCTTCGATGAAAACACGGAGGCCAGCATCTACAAAGCCATATTGAAAAACAAATAAGTGAATAAACTAATTTACTTTTTGCCTTTGTTTCCGCTTTTGGGAGGCTGTTTGGCTCTCTTTTCCGGGCAGTTCAAAACAGCGAACATAAAACTGTTTGTTGCTTTTAGTGGAGCTTTTCTATTTTCGATTACCATACTCAATATATTCCCTGAAATATTTGGTCGAAGTGATGGAAACCCAAGCATATTCATCCTTTTTGGCTTTTTGTTTCAGTTGGTTATTGAACAATTTACCAAAGGACTTGAACATGGTCACCTCCACCTGCACAAGGAAAAAAACTTCATGCTCGCTCCTCTTTTCATCAGCCTTTCGTTGCATTCTTTTTTGGAAGGATATCCATTAGGTGGCAACTTTTTCGAGCCTGGCACCAAGACTGGTTTTATTGTTGGAATAGGTTTTCACGAAATTCCAGCAGCTTTTGCATTGGTCACCATTATCAGGGAAAATGGGGCTAGTATAGGTAAGACCTTTGGATTTCTGTTGATGTATTCCTGCATGTGCTTGCTAGGGGTTGCTTTCTCTTCCATACTTGGAAGTAGCGGCTTCGATTGGGTACAGTTGCCAGCCTTGGCATTTGTGGCAGGTATTTTTCTACATATTTCTACTACCATTCTATTCGAAAACAGCGAAAACCATTTGTACAACCGTTTGAAACTTGTATCTATCATTCTTGGGATGGGTTTGGCAGCAGGTATTTCTTATTTTTGAAAATGAAACTTGTAAACCGAAAGGCCCATTTTGAATACGCCATAAGTGACAAAAACATTGCTGGCATTGTGTTGACAGGCACTGAGATCAAATCAATAAGAGAGGGGACCGCTAATATTGCTGAGGCTTATTGCTTGTTCTACAACGACCAACTTTGGGTAAAGAACATGAACATAAGCCACTGGAAACAGGGCAGCTATGCCAACCATGAACCCTTACGTGATAGGCTGCTGCTGCTGAACAAGGCGGAAAAGAAAAAGCTCTACACCAAAACTCGAGAGAAAGGGGTGACCATCGTGCCGCTCTCACTTTTCTTTTCTGAGACAGGTTATGCCAAACTAGAAATAGGCATTGGAAAGGGCAAAAAAGCTTTTGACAAGCGAGAAAGTATCAAAGAACGCGATGTGGAAAGAAGTCTTAGGCGGGCAGAAGAATAAATTTGACATCTAAGTAACTTCCTCGATAATTTTGCACATCGAATTCAAAAATAAATATTAAACCTACTAACATGAATACTATTGCTAAAGCAATCAAGGCTTTACTGCTGACTTTGTCCCTTTTTATGATGTTTGCTGCATCCAAATCATACGCTCAGGGGCATTGCACACCCACCTACCCCGCAGGAACTAATTGCGATGAATTCGATTTGATAACCAAGGTGTGGGTAGTTGGAACGGATTTCTATAACGAAATACCTACTTGTATCAATGGTTCCCGATTCTTTGATTACTCATCCAATACAAGTGAGGCTACTTTGCACCGTAATGCTGGATTTAACACTTATACATTGAGTGTAACAACGAACGATGACCACATTATTTCGATGTGGATTGACTACAACCATGATTCTATATTTTCAGGTGCCGAATGGGTACAGGTGTGTACCACTAGCTCAGCCAATACAGCCAATACAGTATCTTTCACTGTTCCTGCAAGTGCTAAGCTTGGCTCTACTCGTATGCGAATACGCAGCAGATATTCGGGCTTGCTAAATGATACAGGTAGTGCCTGCATAAGCATGCTATCTGGTGCGGCCCATGATTATCATATAAACATTGACACTATAGCTGGCTGCAGCGGAACCCCTACTGCCGGAAGTGTCAACGCTACTCGAGATAGTTTCTGCTCAGGTGAGAACTCGAACATGTATATGCCAAGTGCTACCGCAGGCATAAGCATTACTTACCAATGGCAATCGTCGACCGATACTGTGAACTGGACTGCTATTAATGGAGCTACACTGCCAGCATATCTTGCTACCAACCTCACAGCCACAAAATACTACCGATGCTACATTGTGTGCAACAATTCTAACGCAGATACCTCGAAATTCAAACTTGTTAAATTGCATGCCCCCGTATTTTGCAATTGTGCCTCGGGAGCCGGTAGTACAGCCGATGATGATATTGGGAATGTAAGTATTTCGAACTTAAATAATGGCAACGCATCGCCAGCCCAAAATAATTCAACAGCAACAAGGACTTACTCAGATTTTACACACTTATCGCCTGCCATCCTAGTTCTTGGCGATTCAATTCCATTGTCAGTGACTCAAATTAATAAATCCGGGTTTATTGCATGTTATATGAAGGTTTTTATAGATAAGAATATGGATGGCACCTTCACCCCAAGCACAGAAACGGTAATGCAAGAAGCAACGACTGCTGGGGCTGGCAATAATACCATTTCTAAAAAAATATACCTTGATACGAATCTAGCAACTGGCTATACCCGCATGAGAATTGTATTGATAGAAAGTGCTTTGGCAGCCAATGTTGCACCATGTGGCAGCTATGGATATGGCGAGACAGAAGACTACACTCTCTACTTTAGCAAAAGCCCATGCACGACACCACCAACGGCTGGTCAAACTATTGTATCAAGCAACAATGAGTGTGCGGGGACTACTTTCAAACTTAGCCTGCAAGGTAATAGTGTTGGTAAAGGTCAAACCTACCAATGGCAGTTATCAACCGATAGCGTTACTTGGTCAAATGTGACTGGAGCTACTTCATTGGTGCTAAACACAAATCAAACAGCGAATAAATACTATAGATGTATGGTAACTTGCAGTGGTAACTCTGATTCTTCAGCACATCAATTAGTAACTTGTAGGGTAGCCAACCAATGCTATTGCGAACCGAAACACGCTACTTGTACTGGAAGCGATATTATTACCAACGTAAATATTCTCAGCACTTGCCTCAACAACAATGTGAGTGGCTGCAATACCACTAGCCCTGATTATTACTACGATTTTACAGGTATTGCCTTACCTATTCTAATTCCAGGTCAGAACTATTCCTTGGGTGTGACCACGAATGAAGTGAACGTCATTTCGGTATGGATTGACTATGACCAAGATGGACAACTTGAAGCTTCAGAATGGGTGCAGGTGACCACAAACAGTACTGCATATCAAGAAACAGTAAAAACCATTACTATTCCAGCCGGGGCTAAAGGAGGAGTAACCCGAATGAGGATTCGAATAAACGTTAAGGCAAGTCAGAATGGTTCGGGGGACGCATGTACAAATATGAGTGGTGGAGTTGCTCATGACTATAATGTGAACATACGTAAACCATTGGCGAAGGATGTAGCTGTCAGTTCCATGGTGACTCCAGAAAATGGCCTTTGTTTCTCGGCCAATGAAGCTGTAGAAATAGCCCTTGCCAACACAGGAAAGGACACCATAAACATGGCTAAAGACAGTGTGCACCTAAGTGTGGAAATGACTGTGAGTGGAAATACTTCAACAATGGATACGGTGATTACTTCAGGCAAGATTGCCCCAGGAGGCTTATTCAACGTCATTTTCAACAATACGTTTGACATGAGCACAGGCAGTATTGATTACACCTTTCTTATCAAAGCATCATTTGCTTTGGCAGTAGACAGCCAAGGTTGCAATGATAGTATTTTAGAGACTAGGTATTCCACAACTCCTATTTCTCAGCCATACATCGAAGATTTTGAATACCCATCATCGTTACCTATCACATTTACCAGCAATGGATATAAAACAAACACTGGAACGGGGGCAGGTACCCCAGCGACTATAAGTTTAAGGGCTGCTATGTCATCTGGTGCGAAAGATGTATATTGTTACACACCACTTCTGGGGCCACTAACTAACATTTCTACTTTCAAATTCAGTTACCGCACCACCACACAAGTACCTAGTGGTGATAGTGTTTGCATATTTGTATCTGCTGATTGTGGCAAAAATTTTGACCAATTGTTCACCATCAAAAGTTCAAATTCAATTGGTAATACCTTCAAGGTGATGCAACTCAACCTAGATAAATACTCAGGGAGCAATGTCATCATCAGTATTGCGAATTTCTATAAGAGCGGCAGCACTTACAATGTTGATTTTGATGATTTTGCTGTAGGTGAAAGACCAGAAATTGACCTTGGGCCCGACACTTCCATTTGCGGTAGCATCACCATTGATGGCAATCCAAATGGGCTTACGTTGGATTATATGTGGAACAATGGCAATACTACACCTAAGCGGACCTTTGGAGCCACTGGCACCTATATTTTGAAAGCCATTGACCCTACTTCAGCAATTTTTGCTGTTGATACTGTTCGAATTGTTGTTTACAACAAGCCAACCGTAACTATTCCTAGCTATATCTCTATTTGCCCTGGTGGCTCTGCGTCAGCAATAGATGCCGGCACTTGGCCATCAAACTATGCGATCCTTTGGAGTAGTGGCGACACATCACGACTATTCACACCAACCACTTCAGGAACATATATTTTAACTGTTACTACACCAGGAGGCTGTTTTGGTGTGGACACAGTAGTGATTGCCTATTCTAAAAGGCCTTCAGGTGTTGAAATTATACAAGGTTCACCATTCAATGGTAAATTTAATAATGGAACACCTGATGAAGTGTGCATAGGAAGTACCATAACCTATGAACTTACGCCACCATCAGGGTACAGCAATGCTGATTTCGGCAAAAAATGGAAAGTGGTAGGGAATGGACCTATTCTAATGACATCAAATGGCACTATGCCAGCAACAGGCACCGTATCTGCAAAGCCTGCCACTGCATCCACCAATGCTCAAATGACCTTTCAGCCAAGAGCCTCCGAAAGCGACTCAAGCTATACTATCTATTTGACTGTGAAAGATTCAGTAACTGGCTGTGATACTGTAATTTTGCGTTCACTGCAAGTGCATGGATTGCCCATTGTTACTATTGGTGACCAATTAGTTTGCCCAGGGTCTTCAGCCACATTCGATGCTGGAACTTTTAGCAATTACAGTTGGAGCACCGGCGATACCACGCAGACTATTTCAACAAGCACAGGTGGTAAATATTCTGTAGAAGTTACCGATGCCAATGGGTGCAAAAACATAGATACCACGAACTTGACCATTTTCAAAGCACCAATTGCCAATTTAGGCCCCGATAAAAAGATTTGTCCTGGAGTTCTTTATACGCTAAGTGCAGGTACTTTCAACGGCTACACATGGAGCACATCTGAAAGCACCAGGACAATTTCAATTAACGCAGAGGGTGACTACTTTGTAGAAGTAACTGATTCAAATGGATGCAAAGACATTGATAGCATAAACATTACTTTTTTGCCTAAGCCTATCGTTACTTTTAGTCAATCTATTGTTGGTTTGAATGTGACCTTCACACCAAGCGACCTCAACTTACAGAGCTACCACTGGTATTTTGGTGATGGTGGGCAAAGCTATACTAAAATTGCAACCCACGCCTATCCATCAATGGGAAATTACAACGTGTCGCTTGTAACTACTGGTAACAATGGTTGTATGGACAGTTTGAACCAGCCCCTCGACCTAAACAATGCAATAAGTAATATTGAAGGTTTAAGCAGCATTAATGTTTTCCCAAATCCATACGCTGATCAAACTACCTTGCAATTAAACCTAAGCAAAACAGCTAAAGTAACTGTAGTGCTTTTCGATCAACTCGGAAGAAAAATTGCCACCATAGCCGACCGCAATATGACGGCAGGTGCTAATCTGATAACTATTGACACACGCCAATATCAAGCTGCCCGTGGAATCTACGATGTGCAAATAACTGTGAACGACCAACGGACCAACCTGCGAATTGTAGACCTAGGAAGATAAAGGAGATACGTAAATAACTCGTTCAAATCACTAAAATGCCCAGCCAAAATTTGGCTGGGCATTTGTTTAACAATCCAATCAATCAAGTTAAAAACAAAATATATACTTTAAATTATGCAAGGTTTGAAGTTTAGAACCGCTACCAGCATTGCTCAATCACTCATTGCTAATATTAAAATCAGAAGATAGCTGATGTTGATTGGTTATTTTTAACCGAACTCCATAACCAATATATGCTTGAAAACTTGGCAATCTGATCGGTGGATTAAATGAAAATCTTCTATAGTATAGAAAATGTAGATTTAGGTAAGGGTCAAAAATGGCACTTTTTTTATTCAGCATTCTCGCATAATTGATAAAAGCTCCCACTTCACCTTCAAGATAACTATCAGGGTAATTTATGAATGACAACCCAAGTTCCAAATGATTGCGACTTTGCTTGATGCCTAAAGACAGGTTGTAAGCAAGATATCGTTGGCTCTGCTTGTGAAAATTGATGCTGGCACCAATACTAAAAGTAGTTGAGTCTTTAGCCCGCAAATCGAACAAGCAACCAAGTAGTAGCATCGTGAATAAAGCAATTTGTTTCATCATCTCAATTGGCAACTATATACTCCAAACTAAGAACTAAAAACTCTTCAAGGCGTATGCCCAACCATAGTCATCTTGGTACGGGTTCCATACCAACGGTTGTGGCTAGTGCCTCCTGTGAAGTTGATAGAGTCAGATTCATGATAAACCATTCCAATACCTTTGGCAAATATCTCTTTTTGGGTGCATTTGAACACAGCATTGCTATCATTTTCTGGTATGTCCGATTTGCGTTCAACAGTCACTGTGCTGTCCAAAATAGAATTCCCAATCTGCATGCCTATGTAAACTGCGGTATATTTAAGCCGCTCCGCGTCCTGAGCATTATAGATGTTTCCGTTCCAGCTTTTATCTTTCCCCACTGGGAACACCAGTTTCACCAATCGTTTATTGTCTTCGCTGCGTTCAAAATTGTATTCGGAAAGAAGAGAAGAATATACTTTATAAGGAAGCCAATTGTCGCTGTCATTTTTACGAGTGTAAAGCACCAACCGGTTGGCTTGGTTTCCTGCATTATCGATAAATCTAGATTCAATTATTTCACGTAACTGAAACCTATCTGTATCAGGAAGGGCAGAGGTTTTGAAGTCGTCCCAACGAAGTCGGTATACATCATAAATCACTTCATAACCGACCTTGTTTGGGTAGAGCGATTTGCCAATTTCACGAGGGTCGTTGTCTATTTCGCCAATGCAGGCTGTAAATGCTATTACACCTGTTGCTAGTAAGAGAAGCACGGAGTTGTTTACTTTCATGCGGTAGCCTAAAATTCTTTCGTTATAGGGGCTTCAAAACTGCTTTTTATCCAACCACCACCCACCACGTCTTCACCTTCGTAAAACACTGCTGCCTGCCCTGGGGCTATGGCACTCACGTGGCTATGGAATTTCACTTCCATATAGCCGTCAACTTCCTTGATAGTGGCTGCCTCTGATGGGCTTTTGTAGCGGATTTTGGTTTGGGTCTCCAAAGGTTGGTTTATGCTTTCGTATTTTTGCAAATTGACCCCTCCTACCCACATTCCGTTGCGTTCCAATTCGTGTTCTTTTCCAAGTATAACTGTATTGGTTTCTGGCACAATTTGCACGACAAACATGGGTTCGCCCATTGCTATCTCCAAACCTCTTCTTTGCCCAATTGTGTAAAAGGGGTAGCCCTTGTGACGGCCTACTACTGTGCCGTCCATCAGCACAAAGTTTCCGCCGTCCACTTTTGCTTCCAGTCCTTCCACCCTGCGTTTCAAAAATCCACGGTAGTCATTGTCGGGCACAAAACAAATTTCGTAGCTTTCGCTCTTCTTGGCCAATTCGTGATAGCCCCAGTCTATGGCCATTTGCTTGATGTCTTGCTTGTGCATACCCCCAACTGGAAAAATGGTTCTTGCAAGGCTGCGTTGGCTAAGTCCCCACAATACATAGCTTTGGTCTTTGTTGTCGTCAAGCCCTTTGCTCACCACAAAACGCCCGTTTTCTTCCCTCACCTTTGCATAGTGGCCTGTGGCAATATGAGAACATTCGAGCTGGTCGGCCCGCTTCAGCAGAGCTTCCCATTTTATGTGCGTATTGCAGAGCACACAAGGGTTTGGAGTGCGGCCTGCTAAGTATTCGTCCACAAAATTGTCAATTACAAAATTGCCAAACTCATCCCTAATGTCTAGTATAATGTGGTGAATGCCATGCTCCACTGCTATTGCCCGTGCATCGTTGATGCTATCCAAGCTGCAACAGCCTGTCTCCTTCTTGCTTCCGCCGCTTGAGGCATAGTCCCAGGTTTTCATAGTCACACCCACCACGTCCCAGCCCTGCTCTCGCAACATCACTGCAGTTACTGTGCTGTCAATGCCACCACTCATGGCTACCAATATTTTCCCGTGCTTACTCATTGCTGCTGCAAAGGTAACTTAGCTTTGATTTTGTAATGATCTTGGTGATAGATTTACCATAGTGAAAGGTAGAGGTATGTTGCCAAAGTGTCTATCAATTCTGCGGTAAATCGGAACACGCTAGCTGCAAATTCACATAGGATTTGTTTTGGTATATGCTAATACCTTTGCCCGAACCAATAAAACCATGTCACATGTCAACATCATCGGAGAAAGCTAAGAAGCTTATCAAAATGTTCGAAAATATTCAGCCTTGGGACAAGATGCTGGAAAAAATTGCAGCCAAAGAAACCGACGGCACCGAATCAACCACAGCTATACCGGGTCTGCTAAGCTAGACAAAAGAATCTTGGGACAAGCGATTGAAGTTTCTGGAAACAGTGAGCGACAAAAAGCTGCCAATACTGAGCGGCAAAGAGCCAACGCCTTCCGACCCTGAATTTTACAAAGGGAACATCGAAAACTTCATAGGCATGACGCAGGTGCCAACCGGACTGGTTGGGCCACTGCATATAAATGGAACGGCTGCTAAATGACTAGTATATATTAAATGCTAGACGAAGAATCTTGTCCCCCCCTATATCAGCAATTGGCATCGGGAAGAGTTTTAAAACTATTTCACTAGGGTGAGTAAACGCTACAGAAGAAGATCAGACTTTGGAATGGCACGAAAAATATTCATAGCAATTGGTGAAAAATTGGCAGTTGCCAAAAACATCGAAAATCCCCTCAATGTAATTTGGCTTAGAATAAACGAAACATTTGATTTCCTAAAAGGCACAGCAGTAGCTACTGAATAGATTGCTTTGACCGCAATTCGATTTCGACAAGATAAATGACGCCTTTGTCAAAGCTAACCAAGCATTCCACGATTCAATCGCCCACCCTACCTTCGCATAAAATTTAGGTTACAATAGATGAAGATTTCAAACGAAACAAAAGTTGGTTCATTCACTGCCATAGTTATCACGATGCTCGTGCTGGGTTACAATTTCCTAAAAGGAAATGATGTGTTTTCACGCACCAATTTTTACTATGCCATATATGACAATGTAGACGGACTCACCACTTCGAATGCGGTGAAGTTGAACGGCCTGAAAGTTGGGCAAGTTAAAGAAGTTACTATAAGGCCAGATTTTACATTATTGGTAAGATTTGAAATACGAGCTGACCTGCCGATTTCAAAATACGATACTGCCAATATTGTAGCTACAGATTTGTTTGGCACAAAGGCATTGGTGCTTACCAACTGCCGTCAGCAGCCCTTGGCCAATGAAAACGACACGATCAACGGAATACTGAAGCCCAGCATGATGCAAGCACTGGGTGATGCCATGGGGCCGGTGAAGGCAAAGACTACCGAGCTTCTATTGGTGATAGACAGCGTAGCCAAGAGCCTGAAAGAAACTCTTGGTAGCAAAGGCAACAGCGACCTTGCCGCCAGCCTAGCCGACATAAGGGCTACCATAGGCAACCTAAAAACAATGAGTGGAAGCCTAAGCAGTTTGGTGGGCGAAGAAAACAGTAGGTTGAACCAAATTCTAGGAAATGTAGCATCCATTAGCAAGAACCTGAAAGACAATAACGAGGTGTTGAGCAAAACCATGAAAAACATGAAGAGCATCACCGATTCACTTGCAGCTACCGATTTGAAAAACACTATTGCCCAGACCCGAAACACCGTGGCCGGGCTGAACGAAGTGATTAAGAAAATAAACAGTGGGGAAGGTAGTCTTGGTTTGCTAGTGAACGACAAAAAATTGTACGACAACCTACAAAACACTGCTGCAGATTTGGACAAATTGGTGATAGATCTGAAAGCAAATCCGAAACGCTACGTACATATTTCGGTCTTTGGAGGCAAAGAGAAGAAATCGAAAAAATGAGTGCGGGCGGTCAGGAACTACTATACCGCATAGCCCTCACCCAAGTGCCATTTGTAGGTCCGGTGGTGGCCAAAAATGTGTTGAGCTATTTAGGTGGTAGTGCCGAAGCGGTTTTTAAGGCTGGAGAAGCCAAACTGCTCAAAATTCCCCAAGTAGGCAAAAAGACTGCAAATGCTATCAAGAATTTTTCAGATTTCAAGCGGGCTGAGGACGAGATTTCCTATATTGAAAAACATAGTATCCAGCCATTGTTCTATGCCGACAAAGACTATCCCGAAAGGCTTAAACAACAACCCGATTGTCCGCTGCTTTTATTTTACAAAGGCAACACCAACTTGAATAATGCCCGAACTATTGGCATAGTGGGCACCCGTAGCCCATCAAACTATGGTAAAGAATGGACAGAGAAACTGGTGGAAGATCTGGCCGAAACTGGTTGTGTCGTTATCAGTGGGTTGGCCTACGGAATAGATTCAGTAGCTCACAAAGCTGCATTAAAAAACAAACTGAATACGGTGGGTGTGCTTGGCAACGGACTAAAAACTATATATCCTGCCCAAAATAAAATGCTGGCCACACAAATGATTGAACAAGGCGGTCTACTCACAGAATACCTGAACGATATCAAGCCAGATGCCAGTAATTTTCCTGAACGCAATCGCATAGTGGCGGCCATGTGCGATGCCGTGGTGGTAGTGGAAACGAAGAAAAAAGGTGGTAGCATGATTACCGCAGAACTGGCCAACCAATATAACAAAGATGTGTTTACCCTGCCTGGTCGAGTGGGAGATGAACTATCAGAAGGATGCAATTTCCTGATCAAAAACCACAAAGCAGCCTTGGTGGAAAGTGCTGCCGATATACTCTACTTACTCAACTGGCAGCAAGGAGCTAAGAAAGCCATTCCGAAGCTTTTTCCAGAATTAAACAAAAACGAACAGCGGGTATTTGACTTGCTGAAAGGCCATGTGCGGTTAGGCATTGATGAAATTTGCAATCAACTTGATATGCCTCAGCACTTGCTTGCTATGGTTTTGCTTGAAATGGAATTAAAGGATTGCCTTCGCAGTCTCCCTGGGAAACAATATGAGTTAAGGTAGCCAACCATTGCGACAATAGCCGGCTGCTAAACAATCCTATTCATCGAGCAGCAACTGAGCCAGCACATAGTCGGCAAACAAGATGCTGACACAGCTAAACACCACAGCTTTAGTACCGGCACGGCCCACTTCCAATGCACCTCCACGCGTGTAGTAGCCGTGGAAGCTGCTGATGCTGGTGATCAGGAAGGCAAAGGTCACACTTTTTATATACGCAAACACGACAGCAAAGCCCCTGAATCCATCATAAAGCCCATCCATAAATTCTTTTGGAGTGATGGCCTCACTAGCCACACCAGCTATATATCCGCCTATGATGCCAAGACACATGCTCATAATGATAAGGAGCGGTACGACTATCATAGCCGCCAATATCTTGGGAAGGGCAAGGTATCCTGCTGAGTTTATGCCCATCACTTCCAAGGCATCTATCTGCTCGCTCACACTCATATTGCCAAGTTCAGAGGCAACGTTGGCTCCTATTTTTCCTGCCAAAACTAAACAGGTGATAGTTGGTGCAAGCTCCAATATCATCGAATCGCGAAGGATGGTGCTAATGATGCTTCGGCTCACAAGGTTAGACACTAGTTGATAGGCTGTTTGCACCGTTGTAACAGCACCCACACTTAGCGAAATGGTAGCAACAATGCCGATGGAGCCAATGCCAATAGAGTTCATTTCGGTAAAAAGCCGCTCACGAAACACACTCCGCCTCTCTGGCCTAGACAGCATACTTCGGATAAACAGCACATAACGACCAAAATGGGTGAAAAAGTTCATGTATTAATAAGGCGGGCGAAGATAAAGAGTGAGCTAGTATTTGTCTACCTAGGTTTTCCCCTTTCGTTAAGAAAGTGGTAGACGATAGCTTACGTCTACCTTTGCCCCATGCCTCAAGCCTCCTTTGTAAAGAGCAGCACCAAACTGATTCAATGCCCCGAAACCCAACTACCCGAAGTGGCTTTCATAGGCCGCAGCAATGTGGGCAAATCTTCCCTCATTAATATGCTTTGCGAAAAGAAAGGAATGGCCAAAACCTCATCTACTCCTGGCAAAACCCAACATATTAACCATTACTTGATCGATGAAAAATGGCATCTAGTGGACTTGCCAGGCTATGGCTACGCACGTGTTTCAAAGACTGAACGGGCCAAGTTTGAGGATTTTATCTCCGAATATATCCGCGGGCGAGGTAACCTCTGCTGCGTGTTTGTGCTGATAGATCCACGCATACCTCCTCAGCAAATAGATTTGGATTTTATCAACTGGCTTGGCAAAAACAATATACCCATTGGTATAGTGTTTACTAAAGTAGATAAACTAAAAAAGGAAGCGGAACTGATTGCCAACATTGATGCTTTCAAAGCTGCACTATTCCAAAGTTGGGAATCGCTGCCTGAGCTTTTTCTCACTTCAGCCGAAAAGAAAACTGGCAAAGGCGACCTGTGGGATTATATCAATTCCATTGTAAAAAATGGCTAAGCTTCATTGTTGCATGATGGGCATTATCCCCGCTAACGGGGCTTAGCTGTGTTAGGCCTTGTTGAAACATAGACGAAAAAAACATCCCTACTATAATCGCGATGACTTTTGGGGTTTCATTTCCGGATTTCCTGTTTGGAAAATAGCAATTGTGTGCTTTTTCGCTTGCCTACGCTTCGTTGTCGGCACCCATTCTGCCCCACATAAAAGCGATAAGAAAGCCGACGAACAGGATGCAGGTTGTGATTCTAGCTATTAGTTCCTGACTCATTTCTGCTTTAATGTTACCCATTCCGAAAACTGAGAGTGCTGCGACTTTCAGGAAGTTAGCATCGCTTACTTTTTTAATGATGGTCTTCATGACATTATTGATTGATTAAAGTTTTTGTTAAGGTAGCCGTTTCTTCTTTGGTTTAACCTATTGACGCTCAAAACGGACAAAACGTCGCTTCACCCTGTCACTTTATTTTCTTGTGTCTTGACACCGCCTGCAATTCCACTGAGATTCATCCATACCTGCCGCTATATTTTCTTGCGATTATCATTGGATAAAAATGGGTTATTAAGTTTAGGCAAATCTACAAATTAGTTGAATAGATACTTTTTGGCAATAAATGGTACTAAAATATTTTTAAATGACATTTTTTAATTATGGAGGCTTCAAGTTACATCTTTCAACTTCACTCAAGTTTCTTAGTTACAACTAGGAATACACATTACTTCATTTTCGAACCAGGGAGTATTGATAGTGATGTGATTGACACTAGAATCGGCGTTCCCAATACTAATCGTGATAAAGTAGCTCAGAATAATAACAATAAGGACGGGCAATTGCCCGTCCTTATTGTTTACAATGTGTAGAACTCCACCTTCTCAGTAGTATGAAGTCTCATAGCACCTATACTTACAAGATTAACTACCATACGTTGGGCACGCCAACGGGATATGTTCAGCATTTTGCAAATTTCTTTCAGGGTGATACGGTCGTTGATACTCAGGTAGTCGAGCACTGCTTTTTCTTTGGATGAATAATAGATGCGAGTGCCGTTGCCTATGGTTTCACGTCGCATCAAATCAAGCGTAACCTTGCTAGCAAGCAAACTTTGGTCTTTCACTCGGATATATGCCCACCACTTTCCATCTTCGCCTTTGGCCGAATGAGGCTTGTGGGTGCTTCTGGGTATGTCCACTTCCAAAATTGTCTTCTGGTCAAAGTCCCACTCTGTGATTTTGATAGGGACAGCTGGCTTGCAAAAGAAGCCCGCCGCCATGTCCAACATGTACTTTTCTTCTTCGCTTCGCACTCCTGTAATACTCTTGTTATCGTGAATCCCAACCAACAGCTTACCCCCGTCTGTATTGGCAAACGACACAATGGTCTTGGCTATTTTGCTTACACTGGTAATAGTCTTTTTGAAGTCAAGCACCTGGGATTCACCATCTCTAATCAATTTGAAAATGTGCTTGGGAGTCATAGCCTAAAATAGTGTTTCAAATGAACGAATTAGAACGGGTATTTAATGTACATAAGACCTCTCAACATAACAGGAAGCAATGCATGGCCCAAGTAATAAACTAAAAACTCTACACTACTTAAGTCATATCATTCACATACCCCACCCTATTCAGGTGTTCATGGTCGTTGCGTTTCAGAAGGTTGAATTTTCCATCTGCAAATTCAAACAAATACAGCCCAAGATTCTGGTGTTCGAAAGTGTCCATTTGTGTAAGAGGGATGTCCAACAGCAGGCACAGTAAGGCTTTGAGGGCTCGGCCATGGGTACATACGAGTATCGTTTCTTCTTCTTGTTTTGACAGGATATGCTCTACAGCAGGCTTTTGTCTTTCGTTCAAATCTTGAGGCGATTCTCCTCCATCAATAGGCAAGTGCAAACGGCCTTCACGCCAATCTTCCACCCGTTGTTGGTATTGATTGAAAAATTCCTTTGAATGCGGTATCCCCTCATAAATTCCCCAGCTTATTTCGTTCAGTCCAGGCAGTTGCTCATGTGGCAATCCAGCATCCAGAAATGGCTTTACACTTTGATGAGTACGTTGCAAAGCAGATACATACACTTTCTGGAAAGGAGTATCCTTGTAATGTTCGTAGAAAGCTTGTGCCTGTGCCTGCCCGTTAGCGTTCAAGCAGCTATCAACACCACTGCCCTGCACTATGTTCATTTTATTTTGGTCAGTTTCGCCGTGCCTGATGATGTAAAGTAGTTTCTTGCCCATTTTTGCAGCGAAGATAGTAAGAGGCAATTGTAAGCGGAAAGATAGAGTGGGAAGATAGAAAATATATAGTCCCTTACCGCCAATGGGAATTAATACATTACTGAATTAACAAATAAACGAATTAGATTATGCCACCAACCTTTACCCTCCAACCTCAATACAGCCTTGCCGACCTGAATGGACGCAGCCGCAACACCATGGCAGAACACCTAGGCATTGAATTCATAGAAGTTGGCGAAGATTTTCTAAAAGCCAAAATGCCTGTAGACCACCGCACCCATCAGCCACTTGGGATGTTGAATGGAGGTGCTTCTTTTGCCCTGGCCGAAACGGTTGGTAGCATGGCCGCCAATCTGTGGATAGACCGCACACAGTTTGTAGCATTGGGGCTAGACATGAACGGCAACCACCTTAAGGGTGTTCGCGAAGGTTTTGTATATGCTACTGCACGACCGTTCCATCAAGGAAAAGCAACCTCGGTGTGGGAGATAAAAATAGAAGATGATGTGGCAAATTTGGTATGCGTGTGTCGTCTCACTATGGCTATTGTTGAACTAAAAAAATGAGGGCCCTTCTGCCAACAGGATTTTTGGCCTTTCGGCTGCCGGACAAAGCAGTTGAAATGTACACCGTGAATATGCTGGAAGGCCAGTCCGACTCAAGGAAGCCTAGCTTTGTGGTCACAAGTTTCAACGAGGAAAGACGCAGACTATATTGCCATCTAAACACACCCACCGACCAATTTATCGTTGATTATTTTTGGGATGGAGCACAAGTAGATGAAACATCCAAAAACCATTACTTGACCATGGTGGAAAAGGCCATCGCGGAAATAAAAAATGGAATACTACATAAGGTGGTGCTTTCAAGGAACAAGCATTTCACCATCGGCAATGACTTTGATTTGGAGAAAGCTTTCTTAACACTTTGCGAAGCTTACCCCCATTGTTTCGTATGCTGTGTAAGTACCACTGAAATTGGCACTTGGCTAGGTGCAAGTCCTGAATTAATACTTCGCAAAACAGAAGACATAATTGAAACATTTTCGCTTGCAGGCACTAAGCAAGTTGCCGACAAAACTGCTTGGGGAGAAAAGGAAAAAGAGGAGCAAAGTATCGTAACAAGATATATTTTAGAAGTTTTGAAACAAAATAGCCTAACATCAGACATCCCTTATCCCACATCCGAACTTTATATGGGAGACCTTAGACATATGGTAACTCATTTTAAAGCCAATATCCCAGATGATTTCGATGAACAAAAATTCTTGGCCAACCTTTCTCCTACACCTGCAGTATGTGGCTTTCCCAAAGCCGAAGCCATGCAATTTATTTTGGAGAATGAAGATTATTTTCGCTATTACTACACTGGAAACTGGGGTATTCAAAGTCCATCTGAATTGCATTTATATGTAAACCTTCGCTGCATGCAATTATACAAAAACAAAGGAATACTATATGCAGGTGCAGGTATTACATCCGACTCAGACCCGCAGAAAGAATGGCTGGAAACCGAAGCAAAGATGAAACTGCTGGGAAATTTGCTGTTGGGTGATTGAATTCAATCATACACAATTAAATCACACCATAAATTACTGGCCTGCTTGGGCTGGCATCGCTTTCCATGGCGGCTACCTGCAGGTTCAACAAATAAATTCCATCGACACAATGGTCGGGTACATATATCAGTTCGGTGATGGTGTAGCTCAACCGTGGATTTTCTGGATAATTCCAAAAAAGGTGGTGTGCCAGCAAAGCTCCGCCGTCTTCTTCGCGGTCAACTGAGGGTAGGTCGGTGAGCAAGTGTTTGAAGCCCGCTTCAGTAATCAAATCCATGCAATCAGGATGAAAATAAGTGGAATTGTTGCCACTATGCTGCTGCGTTCGCTTGCTTTCAGGGTTAGGCAATGTGCGGATGACAATGGCAGTGCAATCTTCAAACTTGTGCTTTTCGATGGCTGCATTCAACTCGTTTGGTTGAATCAATAAATCTCCTTGCTCCCAGCTCCCAGCTCCCATCTTCCCTGCCTCCACACTCACTACCAACGCCATCATAAAATAATCCTTGAAACATTGATTCACAGAATGATGTTCTCCGCTGATATGCCCAACACATTCGGTATGTGTACCGTTGCCATGCGGGTTGAATTTTATATCAAAACAATTTACTGGCCCACCTTCTTTCAAGCTGCCAACAAAGCTGCCTGATTTAAGCGGACTTAGATCAGCAAAGGGGATATGGAATGCATTCACCTGCGGCTGCATACCTGTGATGGCTATGCTCAGGTCAATGGGCTTAGATAAATCGAAGCGGTGGTTAGCGAATGTTGTGTACAAAGTGTTGCAAATGTAGGAAAACAGGTTGTGACTATCTATGTTTAATATTGCAAAACAATATGAACCTGCCTTCGCTACTGCTGGAAGAAGCCGTGAACGAGTTAAGTAAATTCCCAGGCATCGGGAAAAAATCTGCTTTGCGGATGGTGCTGCACCTACTGAAAAACAATCCTGAAGATTCAGATAAGTTGGGGCAGGCCATCATCAAGATGCGAAACAATATTCGCTTCTGCCAAACCTGTGGAAACGTGAGCGACCATGAAGAATGCAACATTTGCACCAACCAACTACGAAACCGACAAACCCTTTGCGTGGTAGAAGACCTTCGTGACGTGATGGCTATTGAAAACACTGGACAGTTTGGCGGGCTCTACCATGTGCTCGGAGGAGTGGTCTCCCCCATTGATGGTATTGGCCCCGACAAACTCAATATTGAAAGCCTATTTGCCCGATTGACAAGTGGTGAAATTACTGAAGTGGTGATGGCCTTGCCAGCCACCGTAGAAGGAGACACTACTATGTTCTTTCTCAGCAAACGTCTAAGTGATTACCCTGTGCGGATAAGCACCATTAGTCGTGGTATAGCTGTGGGTGGTTCACTTGAATATGCCGATGAAATAACTCTTGGCCGTGCCATGAGTGGCCGAGTGCCATATGAGGTGTAATACCAATACTTAATATAAATTATAGAAAGGTGCAAGTGTCAGGTGGAAATACCTAACCCTTGCACCTTCGCAAAGTCAAGTGAAAACACCCAAGACTATTTAGCGATTACTGAACGTTATTTTCTCGCATGATACCATTCAGCCATTTCAGCATTAAGAATAATAAAACTGCTGCAACTGATACCAAAGCGAAGTTCAAATAAAAGAAATTTTCTTTGTGTACTGTATTTTCCCATAGGCTTGAAAGCATCCCCGACAATTTATTTCCTACCGAAATCGCCAAGAAAAATCCACCCATCATTAAGGCAGTAATACGCGGAGGAGAAAGTTTGGAAACCAAGGACAAACCCATCGGTGATAAACATAATTCACCAATGGTAATAACCCCGTAGGAGGCCAGCAGCCACATAGAACTGGCTTTCATGCTTAGGTCGTTTGTAGCCAGAACAGCACCAACCATGACCAAGGCCGATAATGCTGTAATTACCAATCCTATTGCAATTTTTGTTGGAGTGCTTGGCTCTTTCTTTCTACGCCTCAAAAATCCAAAAAATCCTACGACCAATGGCGTTAAAACCACCACCCAAAATGGATTGATGGATTGGTATAATTCGGTAGAGTATAGTTTCAAGCTCTTTCCCTTTTCAGGGATTTGATCCCCAGGAAGGGTGGCAAAATACTTTCTTGATTTTTCCAATTGACCAATCTCACTTGAATAATTGGCCTTGGCCGTCAATTCCTCTTTGCTTACACTATCCATAGCTTTTTCTTGTGCCCTCATCACGGTTATGGTAGAATCGAATGTTTTTTGATTGGCGGCTACTATATCATTATTTACCACCTCCTGAGCCATACCAATAGGTGCAGCTATATTAGAAACACTCTCTGGCATTTGGCGTTCGGTATGATCTTCTGCCCACACCGTTAACGCATCTCCATTTTGGTGGAAGATGGCAAAGAATAAAATAACACAGGTAAAAACCGCAAGCAATGCCTTGATGGCACGGCTTTCCTTGGCCTCCGCCTTAAATGCTAGATAGATAAAAAATGATATAACTGGCAAACATCCAATAATGAACGCATCGTTGGTGTCTGAGCCTAAAAAATTACCCGGAATAAGGTATCCCAATATCCCAAATAGAAACATCGGTAACACCGTCAAACCTAAAATCCGTCCAGTACCCATATCTCCCTTTTGAACTGGTCTGATTACATCAACATGCCTGATGTGTTTTGTTCCTAAAATAAAAACGACAACACCTATCAACATTCCCACTCCTGCTGCTGCAAAGGCCGAACCCCAACCATAATTGATACGCATATAAGCCGCAACAAAATTGCAAATAAATGCTCCGATGTTGATACCCATGTAGAAAATATTGTAACCCGAATCTTTCTTATCCTTCATATCGTCGCCGCTATAAAGATTGCCGACAAGTGTCGAAATATTTGGCTTAAAGAAACCGTTGCCAAGTATGATTAAAAGCAATGCGAGATAAAAGGATGTAGTATCGTGCACTGAAAGTAGGAAGTAGCCCGCTGCCATCATTAAACCGCCAGTAATAATAGATTTTCGGTAGCCAAACAATCTGTCGGCCAGCAGCCCGCCAATGAACGGGGTCAAATAAACTAAGCCTAAATAGGTTCCATATATATCTGACTTTTTGGAAGGATCGAATCCCATTCCCCCGTTATTCCACCCATCGAGCATGTAGAGTGAGAAAATTCCGAGCATTAGATAGTAACCGAATCGCTCCCACATTTCGGTTCCAAATAGAACCCAAAGACCCATTGGGTGACCCGTTTTTTTAGGTTGTTGCATAATAGATTAATTTAAGATTAGTTGCGGGCAAAAGTATGGGCAAGTTGCTTTTGTCCAAAATGTGAAGCTGGGAAGTTGAGAAAGGCTGATATGTAACGTGTATTGCTCTGGTAGATAATTCTACCTTGCGGAAGCCTTAAACAGCGAGGCTATGGTTCGGGTTGCAAACCTTCTGCCTTGTGCGAGACAATTGCAATCCGATAGCTATCTGATCGTATCAGGTGGAGGGTACTAATACAAATACCGTATCGGTATAGCCTAAGCCAAACGCATTTTAGGCGAATGATTTGGCGTGTTTTTTCCAATACTTTTTGCCGTAACTACAAAATATTTCTTCGCCCGCTATAATGTTTCGTGTTGCAATAATGCATACACTATTATCTTCATCTAAGCCAATTTTGGCATTGTTCTTAAATATGGTTTTAGCAGAAAATCCTGTTGCATCGTTCGCATATTTTGCAAAGCAATGGGTGTGCACAGAGTCCATAATAGTGCCATCCAGCATATTAATAAAGTATTTGTCTTCGTTTTTTTTGTCTCTACTATTTGCTTCTGAGGCAGATAATATTTCTCCTTTAAATACCGATATAACTTCGTCTTTGTAAATATTTATCACAGTTCGTAAACCATTTCCTGCATTGGGCAATTGTGAAGTATTTATATATAAATAATCTATTTCGTTGGCATCAATTGTATTTATATTATTAGTTGTTTTTTTCATCCGTAAATTTTTATTAGTGCAGTCAAATCAACGTTTGATGTGGTTGGTTTGTTTGGAAGCGACATGCAACAAGTGCAGATATGATTTAGCCCATAACTGCCTTCATTCATTTGGAATGGATTCCAGCCGATAGCTATGGAAACGGCTTGGGTTGAGATAGTGGCTTTGTGCTTCTACCCGTGTCGAATCCCGATAGCTATCGGGACTACTGTTCATCGGGGAGTTCCAAGTCTCCTAGACGGAAGACTTGATACAGCGGGGATAGGTTAATCGCAAGGAGTACCAAACGGATCAAGCCTCTCATGCCAAACGCTTTGAACTTTATTTTGATTAAACCTCACTACAGACCGATATGGATAAATGACCGAGCATGAATATCCTTGAACTTCTTTATCTCCCCAAATTTTTTCATTATCACGATATCCAAAGTAATATTGTTTATATCTGGCGAAAAAAGTAATATGCTCATTGTCTTGTTTGTAATATTTTTCTGACTTATTTGTAAATTGATTGAATATTTTTACCTGCTCATTAAATTTACCCCACTCTAAACCTAGCTTGTTATAGCTTGCGAAAAAGGGCAGACCTAGATTATCAACTATTTCAATCGTAAGAACAATATAGTTAGTTGCACAGATGGACCAATTAAATACAATATTCTGCACAGTTGCTTCAGCTACTCCTTTCTCATAATATATATAATATTTTTTCTTTAGATATGAGGACAAGTAGTTCTTAAGCTCAGAACTTTGATATAAATTGGCTATTGCACTAGAATCAACATGTGGAAATTTGTTGATGCTATAGATACCCTTATCATCAAGGATTGTGTTGGCAATAGTCCAATAAAAACTATCCAGCGGCGTTAAAACTGGGGAACCTTCTATACCATATCATTCATAGCAATCACCAACCCCACAGTTCGAGGTGTCACTTTAAATACAGGAAACAAAGTATCCTTGAGGTCTAATTCATTTAATGGATGAAAATGATCAAGGTATTCTTTCAATTCCTTTGTCATCCCACTCGACAATGATGTAGAATCCTCCTTAAGCCTCTGGCTGATTACCCCACTTTCAATTTCTTCCAAAGAATCATTGCAGGAGCATAGTATAAAAATGACAAATAAATATATAGGTCTCATAATATTGTCTATAAAAATTCTTTCTAGCTCACGCCTCCGCATACGCTTCCGTAGGTATGCATGTACATATCAGGTTGCGGTCGCCATGGGTATTGTTTATGCGTCCCACACTTGGCCAGAACTTGCGTTCCTTCACCCACGGCAAGGGGAAGGCTGCCTTCTCACGGCTGTAGGCATGGTTCCATTCGTTCGCGATCAAAACGCTGGAAGTGTGCGGAGCATTTTTCAATACATTGTCGAGCTTGTCGGCAGCACCGGTGGCTATCTCGTCTATCTCTTTTCCTATGCTCAACAAGGCTTCACAGAAACGGTCGAGTTCGGCCTTGGTTTCGCTTTCTGTCGGTTCTATCATCAAGGTGCCAGCCACAGGGAAGCTCACGGTTGGAGCATGGAAACCGTAGTCCATCAGTCGTTTGGCGATGTCTTCCACTTCTACGCCAAGGCTGTTTTTATACTTACGCATGTCCACAATCATTTCGTGGGCACAGGTGCCGTTGCTGCCTGTGTAGAGTATATCAAAATGCTTTTCAAGCAGGGTCTTCATGTAGTTGGCATTCAGGATAGCATAGCGGGTGGCGTCGGTCAAGCCCTTGGCACCCATCAAACGGATATATACATAACTGATGAGCAATATACTGGCAGAACCCCATGGAGCAGCGGAGACAGCTCCGGTGGCTTTGCTCCCCTCTCCCTGTGGAGAGGGGCTGGGGGTGAGGTGTACATGCCCTGGCAAGAAAGGAATCAAATGGCTTTTTACACCAATTGGCCCCATGCCAGGACCACCGCCACCGTGGGGAATGCAGAAAGTTTTATGCAAGTTGAGGTGGCATACATCTGCCCCAATGATGGCAGGACTAGTAAGTCCAACCTGTGCATTCATATTTGCTCCGTCCATATATACCTGACCACCGTGTTGATGGATGATGTCACATATCTGGTTTATGGTTTCCTCAAATACTCCATGGGTGCTTGGGTAAGTCACCATGAAGCAAGCAAGATTGTCTTTGTATTCTTCGGCACGGGCTTGCAGGTCGGCCACGTCTATGTTCCCGTTGGGGTCGGTTTTGGTCACCACTACTTTCATGCCTGCCATCACGGCACTGGCGGGGTTGGTGCCGTGGGCAGAAGCTGGAATCAATGCCACATTGCGATGTGTTTGTCCTATGCTCCTATGGTATTCGCGAATTACAAGGAGACCTGCATACTCACCCTGGGCACCAGCGTTAGGCTGCAAGGAAACGCCATCAAAGCCAGTGATTTCCTTAAGTTGGTGTTCCAGTTCTTCAAACAGTTGAGTATATCCTGCTGTTTGGTCAAGCGGAGCGAAAGGATGCATGCCACCCCACTCAGGCCAACTCACGGGTATCATCTCGGTGGTAGCGTTCAGTTTCATGGTGCATGAACCAAGGGCAATCATGCTATTGGCCAAGGAAAGGTCTTTCAGTTCCAAGCCTTTGATATAACGAAGCATCTCTGTTTCACTTTGGTAGCTGCTGAACACAGGGTAGGTGAGGTAGTCAGATTGGCGGGTAAGGCCGCCGAAAGAGATGTGAGTTGTGCCCTTCGATAAACTCAGGGTGACAGGGGTCTGTCCTTTTGCTTTAGCAAACACCTCCACAATATCATTCAAATCATTTTCGCCAACAGTTTCATCCAAAGCAATGCTGAGGTGGCCATTGTTGTAGCAACCAAAGTTGATTTGCTTTTCGTGGCCAAGGCTTGCTATCTTTTTGGCGATGGCTTCATCTGTGGCTATGCAAAGGGTGTCGAAGTATAGTTTGTTGGTTTGCGTGTAACCCAACGCGGTGAGTGATGCAGCAAGGCTGGCAGCTTTTTGGTTGATGCCTTCGGCGATGGCTTTCAGTCCCTTGGGGCCGTGATACACCGCATACATGGCGGCCATATTTGCCAGCAAAACCTGAGCTGTGCAAATGTTAGAGGTGGCTTTTTCCCTGCGAATATGCTGCTCACGGGTTTGCAAAGCCATACGCAAAGCACGGTTGCCTTGGGCATCAATACTCACCCCAATTATACGACCGGGCATCGAGCGTTTGTGCTCGTCTTTGGTAGCAAAGAAAGCCGAGTGAGGGCCTCCATAACCAAGTGGCACTCCAAAACGTTGCGAACTTCCTACAGCTATATCAAAACCCATTTCCCCTGGAGCTTTGATAAGAGTCAAGGCCATTAGGTCACAGCAGGCCACGGTATGTATTCCGGCAGCTTTTGCCTTGTTGCAGAATTCAGTATAATCACTCATTTCGCCATGCACATTGGGGTATTGAACAATGGCTCCAAAGAATCCTTCACCAAAGGAAAAATCAGCGGAATTTCCAAACACCAACTCAATGCCCACTGGCTCAGCTCGGGTTATCAGTACATCTTTGCTTTGGTGGAAAAGATCAGTGGCCACAAAGAATTTATGTTTGCCATCAGCAGCCATTCCGTGCAGCATGTGCATAGCTTCGGCAGCGGCAGTGCCTTCGTCGAGCAAACTGGCATTGGCTATCTCTAGCCCTGTGAGGTCACAAACAAGGGTTTGATAATTCAACAAACTCTCCAAACGGCCTTGGGCTATTTCTGCTTGGTAAGGTGTGTACTGGGTGTACCAGCTTGGGTTTTCCAACACATTCCGAAGTATTACCGTTGGGGTAAGTGTGCCATAGTAGCCCATCCCGATGTAACTACGAAACACCTTATTTTTGGTGGCTGTCACTTTCAATTCAGCCAGCAGTTCGTGTTCGCCGATAGCGGGTTTCAAGTCCATTTCACCTTTGTGGCGAATGTGTGCTGGGATAGTTTTGTCAATCAGCTCATCTACACTGCTCATGCCGATGGTTTTCAGCATGGCAGCAGTTTCTTGTTCGTTGGGGCCAATGTGGCGTTGTTGGAAGTTCATATTGATAATGTGAGAATGTGGTAATGTGATAATGTGAGTATGTGAGTATGTGTTTGCTGGAAGCGGGGAGATGGAAGCTGGAAGAAACTATCTTTCAAGGTTTAATTATCTCAATAAATAGTAAGATAACCAATTGCCCATTGCTTACTGCCTATTGCCAATTGGTTTTCGCGGCACGAAATTACAGGAATTCGGGCAATTGGGCAATAGGTTTGGTGACCAAAAATTTATAGTTTTATGGATGCCATAATAGCATCTATAAATTCAGCAACTTTACATTGAATTGCCAACAGGTAAATAGCTACAAATAAGGTTTCACCAATTTTGCCCAAAGCTTGTAGCCTTTCTCGTTGATGTGGATACCATCGCCGCTATCGTATTTTTTATTAAGTCTTCCTTTTTTTTGAAACCTGGGATAGAAGTTTATGAGTTTCAACTTCCGTTCGTTGGCTAATTTTTGCAAAAAATCATTGAAAGCTGGTATTTGGTTGTTTGATTGCAACGATGTATGCTCTGAATCGGGTCGCCAATAGTTTTTCATATCGAATGAATTCTCTACTGAATCGCCAACAGGCAGCATCGTTTGTATAAAAACTACACAATTGGGTAAGGCTAGTTGAATACGGTCAATAATCTGGCTGTAATTGTTCTTCAAATTGACAAGTCCGTTGCCCATTAACAAATCATTAATACCTATTTCGAGGAGTATTTTTTGAGGATTCAGTGCAATAACTGATTCCAGATTGGCCAGCAAGCCATCACTGCCAAGACCGTCCTTGCCAATATTCTGTGTTTTCAATTTTGGAAAGGCCTTGTGTTGCTCAAACCTCCCTGTCATCGAACTCCCTACAAACAGCACAAGGCCTCTGTTGGTACTATTTTGGGCAAAAGCCTGATGGCTGAAGCCTGAAAGGATGGCCAATTGAATTACGAGAAGCTTCATTTTATAGGGCAAAGTTATTGGCCTGATGGCAAGCACCAACCTTTCAAGACTTAATTTTGCCCCGAAACAAAATAAAATCGAAGACTTGCCGTTAACTATCCTGATGCGAATAAAAAAGACTGTTTGCAGTCAAGCAATACTTTTGTTTCTTTTGATTGCCGGCCAAGGCCAGGCACAGGATACCATCAACCCAATTCACCTTGACAGCTTTGCCTTAACAGCCAAGCGGAATGTGGAGCCATACATCGTTGTTCCACATAAAGTTTTTGAGGTATTCGTATCAGTGAATATGGATTTTAATAAGATGTTGCCAATTGCCACCAGCAACAACGAACTGAGTAGTTCCTACAACGTGCGAGGTGGCAACTTTGATGAAAATCTTGTGTATGTGAACGATGTGGAAATATACCGCCCTCAACTTGTACGGAGCGGGCAGCAGGAGGGACTCAGCTTTGTTAACCCTGATATGGTTCAAGCTGTCACGTTTTCGGCTGGCGGGTTTCAAGCAAAGTATGGGGATAAGATGAGCAGTGTTCTCGATGTTACCTACAAGCAGCCTAAAAAAGCTGCAGCATCCATCAATGCCAACCTAATGGGCATCATGGCTAGTGCTGAAGGGGCAAGCGATGGGATGAAGTTCAGCTACCTTGTGGGGCTGCGTTATCGGGCGAATGCTTACCTACTTAATTCGCTTGACAAACGAGGAAACTACAAGCCCCGATTTGGTGATGCCCAAGGGCTTTTTAGCTGGAATATCAGCAGCAAGAAAAGCATTTCGCTGCTCGTAAGTCAGGCCGAAAATCGGTATTTGTTTTTGCCACAAGACCAAGTAACAAGTTTTGGTACCGTACAAAATGCATTGCAACTATATATAGGTTTTGAAGGGCAAGAGCTTACCAAATACACAACCTCATTGGGAGCACTCACCGGCACCTGGCAGCCCCGCGAAAATACAAAGCTAAAATTGATTGCTTCTGCTTATTCTTCCCTTGAGTCTGAATACTTTGACATAAGGGGTGGGTATCGGCTTTATGACCTTGACAACAACGCTGCATCTGCAACTTTTGGCAAAGCGAAAGCAATGCCACGTGGACTGGGCATTTTTCAAAATCATGCACGAAACGATTTAGAATTAAATGTACTCAGCCTGCAACACAAGGGAAGCATTTACAAACCCAAATATACTATTTTTTGGGGATTAGGATTTCAACACGAAAACATAAACGATCGCTTGTATGAATGGAACTTAGTTGATTCGTCAGACTACCTGGTGCCATATGTTGCCGGGGATACACTGAGCATGCTTGGGTTTATCAATTCTAAAAACACACTGGAAAGCGACCGAGTGACAGGCTATATGCAAAGTACACGCAGTTTCAGCAATTGGACCTTGAACGCCGGCATACGAGGCAACTATTGGGGTTTGAACAAACAACTGATTTTCAGTCCACGAGTGCAAGTGTCGTGGGAACCAAATAAACTATACAATCGGAAACTAAAAAAAGGCGATAAACGAAAAAACGACTGGCTGTTAAGGTTGGCAGGGGGCTACTACTACCAACCACCTTTCTACCGCGAATTGCGTGACTTGCGGGGAGTGGTTCACACCGATGTGAAAGCCCAACAGAGTATTCATGCAGTGGCTGGTGGCGACCTAAATTTTAAGGCGTGGGGAAGGCCGTTTCGCTTTGTGGGCGAAGCCTATTACAAAAAATACGACCAACTCATCCCCTATGACATTGACAACGTAAAAATTCGTTACTTTGCCCGCAATGCTAGTAGTGGTTACGCCACAGGAATCGACCTCCGGGTGAATGGTGAATTCATAAAAGGAATGGAAAGCTGGGCAGCCCTCAGTTTAATGAAATCCCGCGAACACATACCCGAACTTGCCCACTGGCGATATTATCAAGGTATGTCAATTATGCTTAGTCCTCCAGCAACAGGCACTTACGACAGTGCTTGGGTAGAGTGGTTTCCTCGCCCAACCGACCAACGGTTCAATTTCAATATTTTCTTTCAGGATTATTTGCCAAAATTTCCTTCGTACAAAATGAGTCTGAACCTAGTGGTAGGAGGCCCATTGCCCAGCAGCCCCCCTCACACACCTGAGTTTCGTAATTTCTACCGCCTCCCCCCCTACCGCCGGGTTGATATTGGCTTTAGCAAAACATTGATTGATGACACTCACCGCTTCAAGAAAGGCATTTACAAGAACATCAAGAACATGTCGATTTCATTAGAGGTGTTCAATCTCCTGCAATTTAACAATGCGGTAAGCTATCTTTGGGTGAAAGATCTCAGCAACAGGCAATTCGCTGTGCCCAACTACCTCACAGCCCGCAGACTCAACCTGCATTTGGTGATGAAGTTTTGAGGAGAATCTTAGCTTACCAACCACCAAGCCTAGTACTTTAATGTATTTAGGTTATAGTTAAAAACATATACATTTGGCTAAATGCTCCTCCGTTTTTTCGCACATAATCACCAATTACTTCTGCTGGTTTTGTATGCCAATTCAAAAAAAACTTTATTAATCCTTTCAGGACTAATCAGGACTTTTCGTTTGATTCAAGTAACACCCAACGGTTGATCCTTACTTGTCAAATGTTGACTTAGTTCACTTGTTCTATAACATGCACCCTATCGGCATGTACCATTACTGTCGCCTCAAAGCCATCTCGGCCACGGCCTTGCCTATAGCTAAACTGGAAGTAGCTGCAGGGCTCGGAGCATTCAGCACATTGATGATATGTTCGGATTCTTTAATGAAAAAATCATCCAAGAGTCCGCCACTACGGTCGCAGGCCTGGGCACGGATGCCACTTCCGCCAACTACCAAATCGTCTTTCTGTAATTCTGGGATGAGCCGTTGCAACGCTTTTGTGAAGGCAGCCTTGTTCCACGAACGGTACATTTCACCCAAGCCTGTGCCCATATATTTCCACATCACCCTACGAAAGCCCGGCCATGAAATCGCATCCCAAAAATCGCCTAAAGAAAAGTCAGTCCGTTTATAGCCTTCCCGCTTGAAAGCCCATACTGCGTTGGGTCCTGCTTCAATGCCACCGCCAATCATGCGGGTAAAATGTACACCAAGGAAGGGAAAGTTGGGGTCGGGAACTGGGTAGATAAGGTTACGTACCAAATAATATTTTTCAGGTCTCAACTCGTAATACTCACCACGAAAAGGTATGATTCGCACATCGATTTTTGGGTCATTCAAGGTTGCTACCTTGTCGCAAAAAAGCCCCGCACAGTTGATGATGAGCTTGGTTTTGTATGTTCTATTTTGGGTAATAATTTCGGAATGTCCATCTACAAAACGTAGGTCTTCCACTTTCTCTGAGAGATATATTTCACCATCAACTTTTTGGAAAAGCTCCGCATACTTTTGACTCACTTGAGTATAATCAATGATGCCAGTTTGTGGCACATGGATTCCAGCAATGCCAACACAGTGTGGTTCAAAATCTCTTATTTGTTCTTTACTTATTTTCTTCAAATTCTGCAAACCGTTTTCAACGCCACGTTTGTACACATTTTCTATGGCTGGTAGTTCATCCTCGCGAGTAGCCACTATTATCTTTCCGCAGAGTTCGTAGGCAATGTCGTTTGCCTTGGCAAATTCGAGCAGCATCTTGTATCCACTGAGACAGTTTTTGGCTTTCAGGCTGCCCGGCTTGTAGTATATCCCTGAGTGAATGACTCCACTGTTATGGCCTGTCTGATGTGCAGCCAACTTGTTTTCCTTTTCCAACAAGACCACTTTCAAATTCGGCTGCTGTTGCTTCAAATGGTAGGCTGTAGCCAACCCTACAATGCCTCCTCCAATAATGGTGATGTCTCTCATATTCTATTAAGGTAGCAGGTTGAACTGCCAACTAATCACAGTCCTATCATCACTTATACTCACAAGGGTTTCATTATCGAGCCAGAGCAACTTGTTCACTGATGAATTATGTGCCTTTAGTTTTGGTTTTTCTAATACTTTTAGTAATTCAAATTTTGCATCCCAAATTTTGATACTTTTATCCATGCTACAAGTGGAAAATAAATTTCCTGCAGGCGAAAAGACAATTTGATGCAAATGGAGTAAGTGTGCATTTATTACTTGGGTGCATTTCCTTACTTCCAAATCCCAGACCCGCATGGTGGCATCCCTGCTGCCGCTCAACAGGTACTTCCCTTCTGGATGAAAGGCTAATGAAAATACTGAATTGGTATGCCCTTCCAATTTGTAAAGAAACACTGGTTTCTCTCCACCAACATGATATAGGTATATGTGATTGTCAGAGCTACCAATAGCCATTTGGTCATTTTGTATTGCCAATATTCGACAGCTTTCCTCCGAAATTCTTTCAGCGTGTATGAAACTCAGCGAATCTTTTTCAAACACGGAAACCACTCCATCCCCGCATGAAACATATACTTTATGAGCATGAATTTTTATATCAAAAACTGATTTTGTCCCTACTTGAATGTTCTTAGTCTCTTGCTTAGTTTGCAAGTCAATCAAGTGCAAGTTTCCATTACCAGTACCTATTTGTAGCTGAGTTGTTGAAAGTAGTTTCAAACAATAAACCGGCTGAGGAACTTGAATCAACAATCGCCCATCTGCACTTTCCTGAGGATTCCATTCTACCACTTGTCCATCTCCCGAACCTGTGTAAAAACCGCCCGTCACATTTGATTTTTCCAAGGCATAAATGGCAGCTCCATGTCCCGAAAATTGCACTACTTTATTTACCTGAACCTTCATGCGTTCAGTCCTTTTTAGCAACCGCTTTCTTTTGCTTGGGTGTCATGGTGTTTATACTTTGGTAGTATATCTGCTGGTCGGGCTTAACCCAAAAATAAAGCACCTTGCCCACCGCCACACGGTTGCTCCGAATTCGGTTCCAACGTTTGGCCATACTAAATGTGCAGTCGAAATAATCAGCCACAAGCACCAAAGTTTCACTCGGTTTCACTTTGTAACTCACCTTGACTTGCACAGGAGTCTGAGCTGTATCCACAACAACTTTGATAATCGTTGGCGTATCGCTCGCTGGTTTTATTACTGCTATGGTATATATCGAATAACGCTTGGCTTCAAAATCAGAAGCACGGCCTTTAGGCAGCACCAATGTATATTTTGCTTCGTTGAATGGTACCGTGCTCATTTTGTATACGGGGTTCAGAAACTGCAATTGTTTCACCGGGATATTTAGCACCTGACTCACCTGGTCAAACCGCACTTGCCGCTCCATTTGCACCGAATCGCCTTCCAAAGCGTAGTCAGGCTTCATTGGTTGGATGCCATGCTTATCATAAAAATTGGCTATGTAGGCAGCGGCAATAAACCTTGGTACTGCATCCCTTGTTTCAGTTGGCAAAAAAGGCTGTACTTCCCAAAAATTGCTACTACCTGATGCGTTCACCATAGCCTTGTTCACGTTGCTGGGTACAGATGTATAGGCAGCAATTGCCATCAGCCAGTCGCTGTATATGGGGTACAAGTCTTTGAAAAATCTAGCAGCCGCAGCTGTGCTTTTGTGTAAGTCCCGGCGTTCATCTACCATGCTATTTATCTTCAGTTTACTCTTGTTTTTGGCATCGTCAAACAGCATCCCCCAAAAACCGGAAGCCCCGAATCCATTGGTCTGTGCAGGGTTTAGTCCGCTCAATGCCAATGCTAAGTATTTCAATTCAGAAGGTTGATTATTCTGTGCAAGTGTAGCTTCAAAAATCGGGTTGTACACTTTCCAAAAACCAATGATTTTGGCCGTGGAATCAGGATTAGCGATGTACTGTTCTATATAGTTTTGTACAAGTTGATTATGGGGCAGAGGTATCGAGCTCTTCAAGCTGGCGAGCCTTTGCTGGTATATGTTGTCGCCTTTGGCTAGTAGGCTGGCAAAACAAACGAGGATAAGTGATAGGTGTCTTCTCAATGCCTTATTTTTTATAAAATTATACTGCGAGATTATGCAGATACTTGGCAAAGTTTAGCAATTTTTTCTCCCCGAAATGTTTACCCATCAACTGCACACCAAATGGCATACCGTTGGAATGCTTGCCACCTGGAACCGAAATGGCAGGGTGCCCACTCAGGTTTGCCTGCACCGTGAATATGTCAGCAAGGTACATAGCTACTGGGTCTTGGGTCTTTTCTCCAAACTTAAATGCCACTGTTGGGGTGGTGGGCGTAAGAATAAAATCGTAGGTGTTCAATATATCATCCGTTTTTTGGCGGATAAGCCTTCGTACCTTTTGGGCTTTGGAGTAATAGGCATCATAAAAATCGCTTGTGAGAACAAAGGTGCCTAACATGATTCGCCTCTTAACCTCTTTGCCAAAACCCTCGCTGCGTGATTTTTTGAACAGCATATCCAAGTCGCCTTTTTCTGCAGTACGGTATCCAAGTTGCAAGCCTTGGTAGCGACTAAGGTTGCTGGAAGCCTCAGCTGTGGTGAGTACATAGTAAGCTGGCACTAAATAATCCAAATAAGGAAAAGAAACCTCCTCAACCGTATGGCCTGCAGCCTTCATTAATTCAAACAAAGCATACAATTGGTGTTTTATTTCTTCGTCAACTCCCTCTCCAAAACACTCTTTGAGGTACGCTATTTTTTTTGGTGAATTTTCATCAGACAAGGTATAATTGTCAACCGGAAGGGTTGAAACAGTTGCATCATAATCGTCAGTTCCTGAAATGACTTGCAATAACAACGCAGCATCTTCTACGTTGTTCGTAAGAGGCCCAATCTGGTCGAACGAAGAGGCGTAGGCCAATAGCCCCCAACGGCTGATGCGTCCGTAGCTTGGCTTCAATCCGACTACCCCACAAAACGATGCTGGCTGACGAATACTACCACCAGTGTCGCTGCCGATTGCGGCGTGACAGAGGCCAGCCTGAACAGCCACTGTTGCCCCTCCGCTGCTTCCACCCGGAACTCGGCTGTTGTCCAAAGCATTCAATACCGGGCCATAGTAGCTGGTTTCGTTGCTGGCACCCATAGCAAATTCGTCACAATTGGTGCGGCCAATTAGTATGGCATCTTCATCCAAAATCCTTTGAACAACGGTTGAAGAATACTGGCTTTCAAACCCTTCCAAAATATGGGACGAAGCAGACACCTTATGGCCTTGATAGCAGATATTGTCTTTGAGAGCAATCACCATCCCTGCCAACTTTCCAGCAGTTCTGTTTTGTATTTTCTGGTCAATTTCAGATGCACGTTGCAGAGCCTCTTCTCCCCATGTTTCTATGAAGGAATTTAAGTGCATTTCATTCTCAATTTTTTCCAAAAAACCCCGAACAGTAGCAACGCAGTTAGCATCCCCCGTGTCTAATAGTTTTCTAAAGTTCGTGTAATCCTTGTGCATGAATTTGGTGGGCGAAATTAGGGGAAAGCAAAATATTCAAAGGCATCCTGCTTTGAAAGGTCTGCCGCCCACTGCTGTCAAGGTTTTTGGGCAATGGGTAAAAATATACGAAAATAATTTAGCCAAAGTGCTAACCCTTCGCACGAAACTTGCGTTATGGGTATTACTTTTGCACCCGATTTTTGGGCAGGTTATACGCCTTTGCTAAACTTAAGTTAAAAACAAAATTCATTTAATCCAATAGGATGAGACAGCTAAAAATATCAAAACAGTTTACCAACCGCGAAAGCAAATCGCTCGACAAATACCTGAACGAAATAAGTAAGGTATCTATGATTGATGCCCAAGAAGAAGTGGAACTTGCCCGCCGCATTCGTGAGGGAGACCAAGTGGCTTTGGAGAAATTGGTAAACGCCAACTTGCGTTTTGTGGTGTCGGTGAGCAAACAATACCAAAACCAAGGGTTGACATTGGGAGACTTAATCAATGAAGGAAACCTTGGCCTCATCAAAGCTGCCCGTCGATTCGATGAAACCCGTGGTTTCAAATTCATCTCTTACGCTGTGTGGTGGATTCGTCAAAGCATCCTTCAGGCTTTAGCCGACCTAAGTCGTATAGTACGTTTGCCGCTGAACAAGGTGGGAAGTATTGGCCGCATTGGAGTTGCCGCCGCTTCATTGGAGCAAAAATTTGAACGTGAGCCTACCGCAGAAGAAATTGCTGAGTTGTTGGAAATTCCAATCATTGAGGTAGAAAATGCTATGCGTAGCAATGGCCGCCACTTGAGCATAGATGCCCCTTTGACAGAAGGAGAAGACAATACCCTACTGGGTGTGCTCGACAATAACGATGAGCCAAACCCCGATACTGCACTTATCAATGAGAGCTTACAAAAAGAAATCAACAGGGTAATCAGTACATTGAGTGAGAAAGAGAAAGACATCTTACGCTACTACTATGGCTTGGACGGAGGCCCCGCTCACACTTTAGAAGATATTTCTGACAAGATTGGCCTCACCCGTGAACGTGTTAGGCAGATAAAGGAGAAAGCCCTTCGCCGCCTACGTAAGTCGAGCAAGAGCAAGATACTGAAAGCCTACTTGGGCTAAGGAATTGAAAAGGCAATCTTCGGGTTGCCTTTTTTATTGGCCGCTTTTTCTTTACGGCACAATCATCGCATGAATTTGAAGGCATTGAAAAAAAGTTTGTACAATAAATTTACCTATGCAATTGTTTAGGCATACAGCATCGTTCAATCTAAAAACAAAATTTTACCATGCTTACCACTACCCAATCCAAAAAACCTTTGTTATTGTTGCTGTTTGTTTCGGCTATTGCCACGGCCAGCCTAGCTTTCCTCTCAGCCAAGCCTGCTTACCGGTCTATCATCACTGTGACGGTGGTTGACTCCAACACCAAAGCCCCCATCCATCAAGTACAGGTGAAATGCCTAACCTGCAAGCCCGAAAAAAGCTTCGGCTTTACCGACACACTCGGAACGCTGCGAATGAAATTCTCCGCACCGACCAGCAGCCTCACCTTTACAAAGACAGGCTACCTACCCCGAACTGTTGACATAAAAGAAATGTGGAACAGAAGTTTGCGGGTGGCGTTGTTGAAGGAAATAGATTTGGAAGATGCGTTATTAATTGATAAAGATTCGTTAGGAGTCGTGTTCGAAAAAGATGCCTTGGGTACTGATAACAGTACAAAGCATATTTCGCATATTGAAAGCAAAGAGATGCTTCCAGAAACAAGAATAGCTGCAAAAACTGTTGAATATGAAAGAGTGGGTGAACCTACCACTACTAAAGTGAAAGCCTACAAAAAAGAACTCCGAAAAATGAGCAGTTATGCCGAAGGAAAAGCATACGCTCCAACGTTCGTTGCTGAGGATATGTCACCCGCTTCTATTTCTACTTCCATTGTTGGCGAAGCGACAAAAGCAGGCCAATTGACCGCAGGTGAAGTTAATGATTTCGCCAAATGGAAACTGTGGAACGATATATCTGCACCAACACTTGAATCTTACCAAAATAGTTGGAAGATGCAGGCCGGAAAACGCTACACCGTGCAGGTGAGCAACGAAAATAGGATGCCTGTGGTAAACGCAATCGTAAAACTACTCGACGAAAGAGATGGGGTACTTTGGTCAGCTGTGACTGACAACACAGGCAAAGCCGAACTGTGGCCGGATATGTTCAAAGAAGGAAACAAAGCCGCACGAATCAGGGTGAGTTATGGCAACGTCTCTAAAGAAATAAAACACCCATCCACCTTTCAAAACGGGATAAATTTTGTAAAACTAACTACAGGTTGCAACACTCCAGAAGCGGTGGACATAGCTTGGGTGGTAGATGCTACAGGCAGCATGGGCGATGAGATAATGTATCTAAAAACCGAACTGAACGATGTAATGGAGCAAGCCCAAAAGAAATTCCCCAAGCTGAAGTTTTCGTTAGGCTCGATTTTCTACCGAGATTTTGGAGATGCCTTCCTGACCCAAAGCTGCCCCTTTTCAACAGATATCAGCCAGATGGTTGGGTTTATAAACAGGCAAGATGCCGGCGGCGGCGGCGATTTTCCAGAAGCGGTTGACACTGCCTTGGGTGCAGCTCTCAACAAACTTCAATGGAATCCGCAGGCAAGGGCAAGGCTTTTGTTTTTGGTGTTGGACGCCCCTCCCCACCAAACTGCCAAAGAAGTGGCCAACATGGAAAGGCTCACACGCCAAGCCGCCAAAATGGGGATCCGGATTATACCGTTAGCTGCCAGTGGCATTGATAAAAGCACAGAGTACCTTATGCGATGCCTGGCATTAGCCACCAACGGCACATATTCATTCCTCACTGATGATAGCGGCATTGGCGATTCGCATATAAAACCAACTACCGACGAATATAAAGTGGAGAAAGCAAACGACCTGTTGGTTAGGCTCATCGGGCAGTTCACCCAAATGGCACCATGCAGCAGACAAATGGAAGCAATGAAAGATAGTACCCTAACAGACACCATGACTGTATTGAACAAATTTTTGCCTATAGAAACACTAGACTCTATAGTTAAACAAGACCAAACTCAGCAGAAAGACAGCACTCAAGACGAACAAAACCAACACAATTTCAACCAATGGAAATATTATCCAAACCCAACACAAGGTACGTTGTTCGTGGAGATAGAAGGCAAAATGGGAGAACTATATCTGACGGATATTGGTGGCAAAATACTGAAACGCTATACCCCCGGCAGCGAACAACGACTTACAATGGACCTGAGCGAATACCCCTCAGGGATATATTACCTACGCTACTATTACGAGGACAAAAACTTGAGCGGCAAAGTAATTTTGGTGGGGGAGTAACTGAGGTAAGGGTTGAATAATTTGATTCGTTGAATAGTTGGGGGCGGTCAATAGTCGGCGTCCCGCCAAGCAAAAAAAAAATAGGTTTTAATGGTTAATTTTGATTTGGCAAAAAGGGGCTTACTACCCCTTTTTTCTTCGCTATTGCCGAAAGGTATCTTTGCCCCAACTTATGGCCGAATACAATTTTACCGAAATAGAAAAAAACTGGCAAGACAAATGGCGGGAGCAGCAGTTGTACATAGTAACTGAAGACCCTGACCGCATCAAGTATTACGTGTTAGATATGTTTCCATACCCAAGCGGTGCGGGGCTACATGTAGGTCATCCTCTTGGATATATTGCCTCCGATATTTTTGCCCGATACAAAAGGTTATGCGGCTTCAACGTGCTACACCCGATGGGCTTCGACAGTTTTGGACTCCCTGCCGAACAATATGCGATTCAGACAGGACAGCACCCTTCCAAGACCACCGAAGAAAATATCAAACGCTATCGCGAACAGCTGGACAAAATAGGCTTCAGCTTCGATTGGAGCAGACAAGTGGAAACCAATGACCAAAATTTCTACAAATGGACACAATGGATTTTTAGTTTGTTGTTTGAAAGTTGGTATAACAAAATAACAAACAAGGGCGAACCCATAACCGAACTTATTTCGGCATTTGAAAAAGCAGGCAATGCCAACATAGATGCAGCTTGCGATAATCCCGATTCAATATTTACTTCGGAAGATTGGAATCTTTTTAATGCACATCAAAAATCGGATGTGCTGATGGAATACCGCTTGGCTTTTCAAAAATATGCTGCCGTGAACTGGTGTCCGGCCTTGGGAACTGTGCTGGCCAACGACGAAGTGAAGGATGGTGTGAGCGAACGTGGTGGCCACCCAGTAGAGCGGAAAGAAATGCGGCAGTGGAGCCTACGGATATCAGCCTATGCAGATAGGTTGCTTGATGGATTGGAAAAAATAAATTGGCCAGAACCTTTGAAAGAAACACAGCGGAACTGGATAGGAAAAAGCAAGGGGGCTTTAGTGGAGTTTAAATTGCAAAGTGATATTCTAAATTATACAATCAACGTATTTACTACAAGACCTGACACCTTATTTGGTGTAACTTTTGTCACCATTGCTCCCGAACACGAATTAGTAAAACATATAACAACTCCAGAGTATAAAACAATGGTGGAAGAATATGTGGGCAAGACTAGTAACCGCAGCGAACGCGAACGCATGGCAGATGTGAAGAATATATCGGGTCAATTTACAGGGGCGTATGTTGAGCATCCATTTTCAGGTAAAAAAATACCAGTGTGGGTTGGCGACTATGTGCTTGCAGGCTACGGAACTGGGGCAGTGATGGCCGTGCCTGCTCACGACAGCCGCGACTTTGCCTTTGCTAAGCATTTTAGGTTGGCGGTGCAAGAGGTGGTAGAGCCACTCCATCCCTCTTCAGAAGAGAACAGCAAGGGGGAGGTCTCCTACGACGAAAAATCAGGCACCTGCATCAACTCCGATTTCCTAAACGGACTAGAAGTATATGATGCCATCAACCGTTGCATCGAAGAATTGGAGAAGACTGGGAAAGGCAAAGGAAAAGTGAACTTTAAGCTGCGTGATGCCGGTTACAGTCGTCAGCGATATTGGGGTGAGCCATTTCCGATAGTATATAAAGATGGCATACCCGAACTGTTACCTTTTGAAGACTTGCCTGTAACCTTGCCCGACGTGCAAAGCTACCAACCTACCGGCACAGGCGAAGGCCCATTGGCAGCATTGACCGAGTGGAAAAACCTACCAGATGGCCGTATGCGGGAAACAGATACAATGCCTGGTTATGCAGGTAGTTCTTGGTATTTGTTCCGCTACATGGATCCAAACAATACAGGCGAATTTGCCAGCAAAAAAGCCTTGGACTATTGGCAACAAGTTGACCTCTATATGGGCGGCAGTGAGCATGCCACTGGCCATTTATTGTATGTACGCTTCTGGACGAAATTTTTGCATGACCGCGGATATATTTCTGTAGATGAGCCTGCGAAGAGGTTGATTAATCAGGGGATGTTACAGGGTGTTTCAGAGTATATGTATTTGATCAACACTCAAAGGGAGGATTTGACTGATACCACCGTTTATCAACCAGTGTTCTTTTCTTACGATAAAAGGCCAAAAATTGGTGATTGGTTCAAGATAAAAGGCTCTGACTATAATTACAAGGCAATCAGTGAACAGGTATTTAGAATTGAAGCCAAATATGTTGATGGAAGAGGCCGACTCTATCAAGGCAAGTTAAATTCGTATTCTGAAACACCGTATTTTGTTTCTAATATTTTTGATACTATTGATAAGTTTGAAGTGCAATGGGAATCAGATGAAAAGGGTGAACTATATATTCAGGCGGAGTCTTTTGTCGAAAAAATGTCCAAGTCCAAATGGAATGTGGTGAATCCCGATGAAATCATAGCTCAATACGGTGCCGATACCTTGCGTTTGTACGAGATGTTCCTTGGCCCAATTGAGCAAAGCAAACCTTGGAATACGCAAGGAATAGAGGGTGTTCACCGTTTCCTTAAAAAACTGTGGAGTTTATTCTACACTAGGGATAACGAATACCTAATTACGAATGAAGAACCTACTTTAGCAGAATTAAAAATCATTCACAAGACTATCAAAAAGGCTACCGAAGACATCGAAGGGTTTTCGTTTAATACATCAGTCTCTGCATTCATGATAGCCGTGAATGAACTTCTGGATGCCGAATGCCATAAGCGGGCAGTGCTTGAGCCTTTGTTGGTTTTGATCAGTGCTTATGCACCGCATATCTGTGAAGAGTTGTGGAGCAAATTGGGAAAATCAGAAAGTATAATCAAAGCCACTTGGCCTGAGCTGAAATCTGAATATTTGGTGGAGAATAGTTTCAGCTACCCAGTTTCCGTGAACGGCAAAACCCGTGTAAACATTGACCTGCCTTTGGAATTGACCCAGCAGCAAGTGGAAGAACGAATCCTTGCCGACGAAACCGTACAAAAATGGCTGGAAGGCAAAGCACCTAAGAAAATAGTTTTTGTGAAGGGACGGATAGTGAATGTAGTAGTTTAGTAGTACTATGTTAAGCTGATCGAATTCAAAGCAGATATTTATTGATACATTTGTGCCGAAATTGAATAGTATGAAAAAAACAACCTTGTTTCTATATGTCAACTGTTAACCTCTCAGCCTTGGCGGAAAATAGCCGATATGCCAATTGATATGGTTTTCCTTTTAGTAGTCGAATTGAGTGCGAACATACATGTAATAGGTGATGGCATTACAGGAGGGGCCACCACTATACACTTACGCTACACACTAGCAACAGATAAATGGGGCACCATGCCACCTGTTCCATACTTGACTCAACAGCCTGAATACATATACCAATAAAATAATAGTGATAAAATATATTATGAAAAAGTATTTACTAATAATCTTGACTTGGCTAATTTCTGTTGCCTCAATTGCCCAGTTCAAAGAGTCAGAATCGAAATATTATCCAAAACCTACAGAAGTAGCCGCAGGGCATAATGAAGAAAAGCAAAAGCAAACCCGCGAAGCATGGATAGAATATATGCACCGCTGTGCACCAGGTGTTGACTGGCGGAAGATAAATAGAGAAAATAGTCATAATCAGTATTTTAGGCAGCAGGCTCAACGGGGCTTTGCCGATAGCTTGTTAAATGGAAACCTAGTTGGTCATTGGGTGGAAAAAGGCAGCCGTAACAATTCAGGACGCACCCTTGTGTGCGAATACGACAGTATGAATAATCGGCTAATTGTGGGGTCTGGCGGCGGGAATGTGTGGATTGGAAACCTTGATGGAACAGACTGGCATTGTATTAATGATGGCCTAAATTTCAAAGGCTTTTGGATGATACGGGCTATCCCAGTTGATGGTGGAAAAACCCGCATCATTTGTATAACTGAAGGTAAGGATGTGTATTATACCGACGACAATGGCAAAAACTGGCAAACCTCCACAGGGCTTGCCAATGTGAAGAATTGGGGCAATATTACTTTTGGAGTAATGGCCAACGATTCTGCTCAAACAATTGCAATTAGTGTACACGAATGGGACTATGTGAAGTGGAAAGGAATTACCTCCATTTATTCTTCAACCAATCATGTCGATTCATTTTCGAGAGATACCCTTTTTTATGATACTGATTTTGGAGGTCCCGATCAGTTTGCTTTATGGACTCCAAGATATGGCAATGGTAAAATATATCTATTGGCTGACAGCTTGGTTTTGATAAGAAGCAAAGCTGGACTTTATTCAACTATTGGAACAGTAGCGAGGCCAAATAGGGGAAGAACACTGTTAGCAGGCATAGATAAAAATAGTAAAACAACGTTATATGCCTATTACGATAAGTCCATTTATAAGTCTACAAATACAGGGGCAAACTGGACTTTGCAAAGCAGCGGGAACAAATCTCCTTACCATAAAACCTTCTATTGTGGCCTGGACAATGAGCATGAAGTTTATCTTGGTGAAGTAGAATATTGGACCAGTCGCGATGATGGAAAATCGTTCAACAAGTTCTGCAATTGGTATGATTACTATCCAAACATCACAGGCAAACTTCATGCTGATATTCAATCAATATCTGCAGTGAGAAATAAATTGGGGAATGAGATATTGTATATCCAAACCGATGGTGGTACATACATCTCTGATGATGCACTTAAATCAGTTTACAACCTTTCACTGGAAGGTTTAAACGTGAGCCAGTACTATTCTGTTTTTACAAACAAAACTGAACCTAAGTATATTTATGCCGGTTCCCAAGACCAAGGTTTTCAAGCTGGCGAAGACAGTGCGAAACTGTTACAACTGACACAGGTAATCAGTGGCGACTATGGGCACATAGTAAGTGCAGATAGTGGCGAAACCAGCATCTGGATGAATTACCCCGGCTTTGCGGCAATTTATCCTCAAATAAAAACCAGTTTTCAAAACAAGAGTAAAGGTTTTGATAAAATGGGAACTGGAATGAAAGACCAGCTTTGGATACCCCCCCTGATTCCTGAACCAAACGACCCAAACACATGCTGGCTGGGAGGTGGTAGTAGTGCTGGTGGCGAATCACATTTGTATAAACTAACCTATGCCTCAGGAAACCAAACTGTCTTTTCGCAAGAAGATACATTCGATTTTTCTGATGGCAAATCCGATCGAATATCTGCGATGGCAATTTCTCCCTTAGACCCTAGCAATCGCTATGTGATGACCGATAAAGGTATATTTTGGATAAGCACAGATGGAGGAAATTACTGGACTAAATCACAGGGATTCACAGGACCCGGGGCCAATTACCTGTATGGTGCAGCAATCCTTCCGTCAACAGTGGACGCTAAAATTGTGTATGTAGGTGGAAGTGGCTACAGCGTTGCAGGTTTCTGGAAAAGTGAAGATGGCGGACTCACTTTTACCAAGCAGGTGAACGGATTACCCAAAACCATGATATATGAATTGGCCATCAACGAAACTGGCACCATCGTTTTTGCAGCTACAGATGCGGGGCCCTGCGTATTCGACGTTGTCAGCAGTATATGGGAATACATGGGTGGAAACTCCGCACCTGACCAAAACTATTGGAGCGTTGATTATATCCCAAGAACTAAAACAGTCAGGTTTGCTACCTATGGCCGTGGCATCTGGGACTTTGTGCCTGGCATCGGCATAGGCCTAGAGTTAAAAAACATTCCTAAAACATCCACCCTAATCGTATATCCAAATCCAGCAAAAAATAGCTTGAATATTGAGTTGAGGCAAGCTAAGCATACGGAGGTTAAATGGATGGGGGTTTATTCCATTGAAGGCAAACTCATGCTACAAAGTGAGTGGACAAATCAATTAGACATTTCGATGCTTACACCAGGAAATTATTTTCTCCGATTGCATGGCAAAGAGCTCATGCTTACACAAAAATTTACTATCGTAAAATAACTCAATTGATAAATGATCAGTGTTGACGAAGTGCTGAATGGGTATCGCATTGGGATTTTTCCTATGGCCAACCCTGAGGAAGGAAATTCAATACTTTGGTACGAACCAGATTTGCGGGGAATTATTCCACTAGACGAATTCAAAGCCTCTAAAAATCTACTCAAACTATACCGTTCGGGCACTTTTGAATACACCTTTAACTTGGAATTTGAAGAAGTAATGAGGCAATGTGCTGCCCGCAGTGAGACATGGATTTCTGAGGAGATTATTGAACTCTACACAACCCTTCACACCATGGGTTTTGCTTACAGTTTTGAGACACGGCTGAGCGGCAAATTAGTAGGAGGACTTTACGGTGTAGCCATTGGTAAGGCTTTCTTTGGTGAAAGTATGTTTCACTCAGTTACTAACGCTTCCAAACTGTCTATGGTGTACTTGGTAAACTACTTGAAAGTGAAGCAATATACACTGTTGGATACACAATACTTAACACCTCACCTTGCCCAATTTGGTTGTATCGAAATTCCTAAAAATGAATACTTACTATTGCTAAGGCGGTCTCTTGGATAAATCACTTATACTGGATTGTCAGACTCCTTGCTCATACTTCTGAACTGAAAACCAATTCCAACATTTTTGGAAGTCGCAAAGCCAGAACTGTAGCTCTGATAATTTTTTTGGTCAACCGTGATGTTCTGAACCAATTCAATTGGAGGTGTTATCAGGTCAAAATTTAGGCAATACAATATGCATTCCTGAATGATATTGACAATACTGTCGTTCGAAATAGATTCCTTGTGAAATTTATTGTGATTTAGGCTCAAGGGGCGTTTGCCCTCAATAAAAAAGTGTTTGTCCTTATTCACAAATATGCGGGCAACAAGATCTCCTAGGTCTTCCTCGCGATTGTATTTGATACTGTCAGAAAGGAAATTATAGATCTGAATAAGGCCACAATACCCACGCATGGGATCTTCTTTCACATACTTGCCAGTTTTGGTGAAGTGTGCATCAGGAAAAGTGAACACATTCGTGTGCATCATAAAAATAAGAGTGTCGCCCGAGAATTTAAGATGAGCCTCAAATGTTCCTGCGTCGGTATATCTTATCTCCACATTTGCATCGTTCATTTGCGAAGCCAACATCGTGTGCACTTCATCCAACTGCTTTTTGAACTGAGTAAAAACCTCAAGTGTTATGCGATATATCTGTTGCTTGGTGGCTGACTTATGGGTGAGCAACGAAACAATTTCGTTATTTTTGTCCTTCATATTGCTGGCAAATGTAGGACAAATTGCTTAATTGATGTTGCCAGCAAAGTGACCTAGCTGTGCAAACACAATCAAAACCACTCAACCCTCAAAGTCTGCGAGTATAGCCCATTACTCACTCGTATGAGGAATATACCTTTCTGATAATTGAATTGCTCAGAATTGAATAACACTTTCGTTTGTTGGCCAGTAAATTTCGTTCGGTAGAAGCACTTGCCTGTCATATCAAAAATCTCCGACAAGTCTGCACCAGCATTGCGTTTTGTCCATTGCACAAGCATGTTGTCATCTGTTGGGTTAGGGTAGGCAGTTATCTCAGGCTGTCTTTCCGGCAATCCGGAAAGAGTATTTATAATGGATACCGAAATAGTTTGTGATGAACTTGCAGACCAGGCAGCTGAATCTTTCACTTTCAAGGTGGAAGTGTATGTATTTGAGACATTATAAACATGGCTCGGGCTTTTGAGTAAACTACTGTTACCATCACCAAAATCCCAGACGTAAATAGTATAGGTGCTCACTACTTGACTAAAGTTATAGTTATTTCCTCCCGTTTGTGAAAAGGTGAATGCTGCATTTGGGATATATGAAAATACACGAATAGAGTCTGTCTGTGTACATTTGTTATAGTCCGTTACAGTTATCACGTAGTTATTTCCTGGCCAGCCATAAATGGATTGATTTAAAACGCCAGTGTACCAGTAGTAACTGTTGTACCCGCTGGGTGCAGTATGCCTGATGCTATCTCCATTGCAGACTTTTTTATCCTTGCCAACTTGTTTGTACCTGAGGTTTATGCCAACAACATGATTTGCAACCAAGTCTGGTTCAAATAGCACCAATGCCCCGAAAAGTAAAAATATTTTTTTTAGGCCAGATGGGTTTTAGTCCAAGACAACAGAATCACAAAAATAGTTGCCTGAGGTTCAATATTATTCCCTTGTCAACAAATTCTCTTTGCGGTCCTTGCTTTGAAGTAGTGTCAGGTGGAAACACCCGACAGCAGCCCAAAGGTTTCCACTAACAGGACCTCAAAACAAATACCGAGCTTCCGCTCTTGCAATATGCACCAGGGCATTGGTAGCAGATTTGCGGCCATCGTAGCTGATATTTATTTGTATATTACTGCTGATGCGATGCTGGATTTGCAGACTCCATACTTGATTGTTGCCATTCAGCAAGCCGTTGAGCATGTCAAAAGCAACGGGCGTACCGTCTTCGCCAGTATATTGTATGCGGTTGAAGCTATATCTGGCCGTAAGCGTGCCGTTGGCTTTGAATCCGTAACGGAATTCGCTGCCAAACTCCATGTTGCTGGTGCGTTCTGGGCCGATGCGGTTCGCAGCAATAAATCCACTGTAAAACACACTCATTCTGAACTTGCTACCTTGCTGAAAGTCTATGCTGGGCTTCCATTGCCATAAGCTGTAGTCGAAATTGTACTGTGAAAAGAATTGAGAGAAATACCCTCGGATACCATTACTCACGGTCGCTTTCAAAATATAGGACCGGTTTAAAGTATATCTAAAATTCAGTTCCCGCTCAATCCGTTTCCGGGCATCAATACCGTTTGTGAGTAATTGCTTGCTGTTGTTGCCTTGCCAATTAAAGTCCATGCCCCATTTGGGGTTGCTACGATTGTAAAAAAGTGTATTGCGTACAAGTGAATTGAGTGAAACAAAATCCGAATCAGGCAGGCCGCTAAGAAAGGGGTTGGCCATTACTGACAATTGTTGTCCTGTATATGTTTTTCGATCGATACGAAACACTGCTACATCATTAAATTTTTTTAAATATTTCAGTATTCCTTTCTTCTCATTCAAGCTATTCCCGGGATTCCATTGTACTGTTTGATTCAGTTGCAAGTTGCTGCTACCAACATATTCTGTGGTTGGCAAAAATACACGGATAAATCGTGCCTTGTCTTTGAAAACAGCTAATTCAAATTCGTTCAATTGTTGCAGACTGTCTTGGTTATAATCGTTCCATTGATATACCCCCATTCCCGGTTGAACCTCCAAATAACTATACTGTCGCTTCAGTTCCTGCCCTGTTCCAATCTGGTAATAGGTGTTCAGCGAAACCATGCGATTGAATAAGTTCAAATCATATTCAAACCTAAGCAGTAGATTCTTCTCTGGCTTATGTGTTGGTACAGTTTCATCAATAAAATTCCGTAAGGTTGCATTGAGCTTTAGTCTGTTTCCACGCTTGCTTTGATGCTGCAGATTCAACGCAATGTTGTCTGCATATTTTTTGGGCACAAATTGCTGTTGGGACAATCCATCTTCGCGGTGGTAGTAGTCCAATTGGTAATTCAGCTTGGCGGAATCAGCACTTGAAATTCCGCCCCCAAAAAGCTTGTAGGCATAGCTTCCATCTAGCAGGCTGTCCTTGCCAATCGGCTTAAAGCGGCTTAATTCATTTTCGGCGTTAGCATATACTTTCAATTTCTTAAATGTATAAGAAGGCATTACTTTGAACCTATAAAACTGTGTGCGTTCCAGTCCTATCAAATTGGGCTTTAACTCATTCAATTCCCCAGAGAAATAAAGTGCTGCCTTTTTGCCATGCAGGTATCCTCCAACTGTGTTTGTAAAACCTGTCAGAGCCTTGTTCCGATTGTAATACGAAAGTCCGTAGCCCAGCAGAAATTTATCCGCCTTGCGTATAGAAAAATTTGCATTGCCAATTTGTTCGTCGTAGCCAGTGTCTTTGCGTGATTCATTTTGCAGGCGGCGGTTCCATTGCCTCTCAAACTCAACGGGACGGTACCGTTCCACATACCTGAAATTTCTGTCCACTTGTTCATAGTTCACAGTAGTGTTCAGCAGCCATTTTCTTGTGCTGTCAATATATTTTCTATGACTTAATTTGGCTTTTATGCCATTGCCACTATTTGCAGTATTACCAATTGCTGAAAATGTATTTCTGTCAAAGGTGCTACGAGCATAATCTACACTTAGCTGTGTATTGCTGTCCACTTGCCAATCAATACCCGCAGTCAACATCTGCAATTTGTTAGGAGCTATCAGTTGGGTAAGTGGCTCAAAACTTCCCTGTGTTTTACCGTTCAAAGGGGCCAGCCATTCATATACTCTTCCATTGGCTGAATTAGCCGCAATGCGGTAGTTACCATTACCTTCACCCACAAAACTAAAACCTAATGAATAGAAAACGGTATCACTTGTAGGATCGGTTGTGTATAGATAAATGGGATAGGGAAAGCCAGCGACAATGCTATCTAACTTTCTATATAAAATTCGGCTTCGGTCAAAACTCTCCACCTTGATTTCGCTACCTATTACTGCTTTGCTTGGGTCATTGCCAGCCTGCGAAATAATATACTTGTCGGTATCACTTAAGGTGCGTTGAAAGGGTTGATTTTTGTTGTCTTGCTCGCTGAAATAATCCACACGAAGTTTCAACTTTTTATTCCAGTCCCAGTTGTTTCCAAGTGTGTAAACCGATCGAGCATAGTTGCGGTCGCTATACTGAAACTCGACAACTATCCTACTGAAAGCAGTGATCAAATGACGGGGCGTGAAAGTGACTTCGCCGGTGTTGTAGTTGATTGTATAATCGTTTTGCTCTCCACGTTGCAATCTTTCACCATCCAAATACATTGCCTCTGTACCAGAAATGATGATGATAAATATTTCCCCATTTACACCTTTCAGTCTGTATGGACCTTGGTTGCCTTCTAGTCCAGCTATCGTATTCCGACTGAATCGCCCACGGCTCAGAGCTAGGTCTGCAGTGGCTTTATAGTTCCATTTACGTTTTAGTTGCTGCCCATGTGCCACACTCATCCCACGCGATTTTTTATTATAGTTCAAAAAATAATTGCCTTCGGGTTTCAGCATCTGAAAATCTCCCAAAGTAAGTTTAGTTTGTTTTTTTGAAAACTGGATAAATACCCTGTCAAAGTCTTGTAGTTGTTGTGTGTTTCCTTCTGGTTGAATGGGGTTATTGTCATCGCTCACTGCGGCTAGCACTTCCACATCATTGTTCAGCTTGCCGCTTATTTGAAGGTTCAGATTGCTACTGATGGTAAGGTCTTGGGAATTACCAAAACCCAAGCCACGGCTCACACTGCCTTTCATTTCCAGACCTTGTTTGTCAAACAATCCTACGTCAGCATTTGTGGGAGTATATTCAAACATATTGCCGAATGCCCCAAAGCTTGGTTCAATCAATCTCCGATCCTTATGCTGATAAGTTTTGGTGAAAAAGGGAGGCAAAACACGGTATGTTATTTTTATACTATCAACATTCCCTAGCCAGTAAAACATTGCTCTGCCAAAATCAATCCTATAACCTGACATTCGTGACATTTCACCCACAAAAACTTGTTCTGAATTTGGAGCAATCGGCAAGCTGTCTAATTGAATACTATCACCAATGTTTGCCAAAAAAATTCTTTGTCTGATATGGCTTTGGGCTTGTGAATTATTACAATAAGAGAGCATTGCGATGCAGCAACAGAGCACTCGCAACAGCTTAAGTATTGAAAAAAAAATTCTATTTGCCAAACCTCGTCAAAAATACACCCAATGCCATTTCACTCCTTCCACTGTATTGAACTCTATTGTTGGCATTGGGGTTTTAAAATGATTAATAACATACAAGACACCTCTCAGGAATCGCGAGTTTGTTTTCACCACTTCAAAATTCACATCAAGCGAAAGGTAGAACTGCCTAGAACGACTGATACCTGATAGGTCAATAGTTTGTCCATTCTCGTTAGTAAATACATTATCATGTCCGCCAATCAATCCTTCCGCACCATACCCCACCGATAGGTGCAGCCAAGTTGGAGAGATATGAATCATTTTTTTCATTGAAAAATTGAACCACAGGGTGTGACCGTTGTAGTCTTTGAGGGCTTGTTCGATAGATGTGTCGCCCAGCATGGATGGCCGCAGAGCCGCAAAAGCCGTCGGGTGAAATGATATTTTACTAAGGAATTTGAGGCCACCCCACAATCGATATTGAATATACACAAAAAGAGAACCGGACAGATTTACCACAAGGTCGGAAACAGAAGCACCGTAAGCATCTGAATAACCATCAAGCAATTCGATAGAGGAATGAAATACCACTCCCGAAAATCCTCCATACACGTATGCTTTTGCCGATGGTAATCCGCTCCAGATATAAAGTTCGACCAGCAATCGGCTCAAAAAAAATGCGGCAAAAAAATGCCCAGTTTTATCCATCTGCAACCATTCGCTGCTGTCGTCGAACCAGTGGAAACTGCTATGAAGTCCGTTTTTGTACCAAGCCATACTGATTACAGAAAGTACTAATCCGAAGGCTAATATATATAGCCCAGTAACGCTTAGAGTTTTCTTAAAGCCAATCGAATCTTTTTGCGGCAGCAAAACCTTGAAAATAGCTACCATCAAAATAGCTGCAAAGTATATCCAGATTAGCAGGTTTTGCATCAGGCGAAATTAGGGCTGCATCAACCTCGCAACGTATTTTCCTAAAATATCAAATTCGATGTTTACGGTGCTGCCTTCCTGCAATTGGCATAGGTTTGTATGCTGCCATGTATGTGGGATTACCACTACCGAAAAGCTGTCTTGCAAGGCATCAACCACCGTGAGGCTCACACCGTTCACAGCTACTGAACCCTTGGCAACCAATAGCCTGCCTGGGCCGGGCTCAAAACTAAACCATACTTTGTTACTGCCGCCTAGTTCTTCTACTACTTCGCAGTTAGCTCTGCAGTCCACATGGCCTTGCACCATGTGACCGTCCAACCTTCCAGTGACAGGCAAGCATCGTTCAAGATTCACTTGGTCGCCAACCTGCAGCTGTCCAAGGTTCGAAACAATCAACGTTTCAGCTACTGCAATCACTTCATAGCTGTCCTTTGTGATATTCGTAACGGTGAGACAAACCCCGTCGTGGGCAATGCTTTGGCCAACAGCAAGTTCATTTTCAAACCCACAACCGATACTAAATAGCACATTGCCATCCGTGTCTTTACGTTTCTTTATGTTCGCCTTTTTTTCTATTATTCCTGTAAACAATTTATTGGTTAGTTAAGTGGTTACTTATTTTTATACGCAGATGCTGGTGATGATAAATCATTTAGATTCATAAGCAAATTAGCATTAAATCATTCCTCATAAATCTAAAATCGCACCTCGTCAAAGTGGTATATTTCCATGCTTTTTTCTAGGCAAGTTAGCCACTTTATTTTCCAGCATTTTAAAGCCTTTAATCAGCTTAGCACGGGTTTCTTCAGGCAGTATTACCTCGTCAATAAATCCACGTTCGGCGGCACGATATGGATTTGCAAACAAAGCTGCGTATTCGTCCGTTTTTTCTTGCATCTTGGCTTCTTTATCGTTCGCATTATCTATCACTTTTTTGAAAATAATCTCTGCTGCACCTTTGGCTCCCATCACAGCTATCTCTGCACTAGGCCAAGCATAATTGAGGTCAGCACCTATGTGTTTGCTGTTCATCACATCATATGCACCGCCGTATGCCTTTCGAGTTATCACTGTGATTCGAGGCACGGTAGCTTCGCAAAATGCGTAAAGTAGTTTCGCACCATTGGTAATGATTGCATTCCACTCCTGATTAGTGCCAGGCAAGAATCCGGGCACGTCTTCAAATACCAAAAGCGGTATATTGAAACAATCGCAGAACCGCACAAACCGGGCAGCTTTTTGGCTTGCATGTATATCAAGGCATCCCGCCAGCTGTGAGGGCTGATTGCCCACAATACCTATGCTTCTACCTCCAAGTCTTGCAAAGCCAACCACTATGTTTTCGGCAAAATTCTGATGAACTTCAAACCATGTTCCTTCATCTATCACACCGTTTATGACCTCCCGCATATCATAAGGCTGATTTGCATTTTCAGGTATTATATCTTTCAGAACCTCCCGCACCTCATCCGTTGGTTGGTAGTGCAAGTGAGGCGTTTTCACTTCACAGTTTTCGGGCACATAACTCAGCAATTTTTTTATCTGGTTGATGCAAGCCACTTCATTTGGGGATGTGAATTGGGCTACCCCACTTTTGCTTCCATGCACACTGGCTCCACCCAGTTCTTCGCTAGTTACTTCTTCGTGTGTCACAGTTTTCACCACATTGGGACCTGTCACAAACATATAGCTGGTGTTTTCCACCATCATGATAAAATCAGTGATGGCTGGACTATAAACCGCACCTCCAGCACAAGGTCCTAGTATGGCCGAAATCTGCGGGATGACACCACTGGCCAAGGTATTTCGGTAAAATATATCGGCATAGCCACCCAATGATACTACCCCTTCCTGTATCCTTGCACCTCCACTATCATTCAGTCCAATGATTGGAGCTCCGGCCTTCATGGCCATATCCATTATTTTACAAATTTTCTCTGCATGGGTTTCGCTGAGGCTGCCGCCAAATACAGTAAAATCCTGAGAGAAAATATACACCAGTCTTCCGTTCACGGTTCCGTAGCCTGTGATTACGCCATCGCCAAGAAACTGTTGCTCTTCCATTCCGAAGTCGTGGCTACGGTGAATTACCATGCTGCCCACTTCCTCAAACGAACCTTCATCCATCAAGAAGTGGACACGTTCGCGAGCAGTCAGTTTCCCTTTTTTGTGTTGACTGGCTATGCGGTCAGCTCCTCCGCCTAACTGGGCTTCTTCACGAAGCTTTAGTAGTTGTTCTCTTTTACTCATAATTAGTGTCTGCAAATGTACCATATTCCTTGAAAAGAAAAGGCTCCCTTTGCAGGAAGCCTTTCTGTATTATTGTAGTTAGATAACTTAGTGTATCACAACAAGCCTTCCTGAAGAAGTGCGATCGCTTACCGACATGCTATACATATATACACCAGCTTTGAGTTCATCAGTAGGCACCGAAATCATATAGCCACCAGCTGATTGCTTTTCGTTCACGATGCTACGAACTAGCTTGCCTTGCATATCGAAAAGGTTAAGGGTAACGTAGTCAGATGCTGAAAGCATGTACCTGAAAGAGGTAACATCGTTTGCAGGATTAGGATATGTAGTAGCTTCAATGCCTGACACCACTGGAATATCTCCAATGCCAACATTCGACATATAGTCAACTGTGGAACAACCGAGGTTGTTAGCGGTGTTTGAGTCAACAAGGGTATCCGTTGAACTTTTGTATCTAACAAGTCCAAGAGCACAAAACTGGGCTGAAGCATTTCCTGTACCGCCTTGCATAATTAGGTTGGGGAAGGAGAAAGATACTGAGTCACCCATCTTCATTACGTTAGCCAATGTAAAGATACTGACTGTCCCAGGAATTGGGTTGCCATCAAGTACAAGGGCAACAATCAATGTGTCACCAGCTTTCGAATCGTCAGAACCTTCATTTCTTAAGGTGAAATTTACATTGAATGCTGTTTTGTCGCGAATCAAATCTCCAGATTTAGGTGACCTTAAGGTGCATGAGAAATCTGAGTAACGTGTTTGGGCTTGGCTACTGATAGTAACTGCTGCCAAAAGGAGCGAGTAGAATAGTTTCTTCATTTTTGATTAAAATAGTTTTATTTGAATCGCAAAAGTAAAGGTATTTGCCATATGATAATAGTGTAGGCTTTATGTTTTTTGCACAATTTGATAACCCTAGTAAAATAAACGAAAATATTGGGCAGAATGTCATACCAATACAGTGTCGATGAGCAGTTAGGGTCAAAT
>SHWZ01000023.1 GCA_009693575.1 Flavobacteriaceae bacterium
GCTCATATCGACGGGGAGGTTTGGCACCTCGATGTCGGCTCGTCACATCCTGGGGCTGGAGAAGGTCCCAAGGGTTCGGCTGTTCGCCGATTAAAGTGGCACGCGAGCTGGGTTCAGAACGTCGTGAGACAGTTCGGTCCCTATCTGTTACGAGCGTTTGAAGTTTGAGGGGTCCTGACCTTAGTACGAGAGGACCGGGTCGGACATACCTCTGGTGTACCGGTTGTGGTGTCAACTGCACCGCCGGGTAGCTAAGTATGGATGAGATAAGTGCTGAAAGCATCTAAGTACGAAACTCGCCTCAAGATGAGACTTCATTGAGGGCCGTGGGAGACTACCACGTTGATAGGCTGATTGTGTAAAGGCAGTAATGTCAAAGCTAAACAGTACTAATTGCCCAAAGACTTGCATTAACATCTATTTCTCAATTAATTGATACTTATGTTTTCTTTCCCATTTGTCATTGAAGTTATTAAGACCTTCATGGTGACTATATCGGTGGTGTCCACCTCTTCCCATTCCGAACAGAGAAGTTAAGCCCACCTGAGCTGATGATACTGGAGTAAAATCTGGGAAAGTAAGTCGTCGCCGGATTATTTGAAAATCCCTGCACAGCAATGTGTGGGGATTTTTTTTTATCTGAATTGGGTATAGTATTTCGGTGTATTATCGCCTTAATTTTGCCATCAAATGAAATTAATTATCGAGCTAATAATTTTGGGATTTATCATACGATGGGTGAGCCAGCTTTTTAGAATACAGCAAGTGCATATACACAACTATGCATCTACAGAAACGCCAAAGCAGGAAAGCATCATTATAAGCGGCAGCCATGAAACTAAGAAAACAGACCTAGGCAACTACGTCGTATACGAAGAGTTGAAAGACTAATGATCAGTTACACCCTGAAAGTGCCGCACCCACATTCCCATGTGGTAGAGATAAGTCTCCAAATTGATGGACTTATCGAACTAGAAACAGAAATATGTCTTCCCCTTTGGCGGCCAGGTAGATATCAGTTGCAGGATTATCCTAAAAATATCCTAGCATTTGAGGTATTTGACAGCATAGGAAATCAAATTGCATTTGCCAAAAAAAGCAAAGGCTCCTGGGTTGTACAAACCCCGAAAGACGGTATCCTGAACGTAAAATACAGCTACTATGCCAACCAGCTGGACGCAGGTGCCAGTTATGTTGACAGCAACCAAATCTACATCAATCCATGTAACTGCTTTTTATATGTGCAGGGGCAATTGGATAAGCCTCTTTGCTTGGATATTATTATACCAGAAAATTATGCGGTGGCGACAAACTTGCCCAAGAATGGCGATCAGAAATATTTTGCAAATGATTATCATGAAATTGTAGACTCGCCGTTTCTTGCAAGCCCCGAAATGCAGCATGGCCAATTTGAATTGGGAAAATCGTTGATACATATATGGATTCAGGGAGTGTTTGAATGTGACATGGATGAGCTCTTGGCTAAAACAAAAAAGTACTGTAGCTACCAGCTTGAATTCTTTGGTGACCTGCCGAGCAAGGATTATCATTTTATTTATCAAATGCTGCCATTGACTTTTCACCATGGTGTTGAGCATTGCGATAGTACGGTGATAGCTCTCGGACCCGACAAGGACTTTGACCGTAAAGCTTTTTATAACGAATGGATGGGGGTGAGCTGCCACGAATTTTTTCATTTGTGGAATGTAAAACGCATACGCCCAGCGGATATGTCGCCATATGACTATAGCTGCGAAAACTACAGCACACTTGGTTGGGTATACGAAGGTGTGACCACTTACTATGGTGATTTGATTTGCCTGCGAACTGGAGTGGTAGACTTTGAAGGCTGGGCAACTGTTTTTAACAAACACTTGAACAAGCACTTTGAAAACGCTGGAAGATATAACTTGAGTGTAGCCGCTTCCAGTTTCGATACTTGGCTTGATGGTTACCTAGTAGGCGTGCCTAACCGCAAGGTGAACATTTATACTGAAGGCATGTTGGCTGCTCTTGTCCTCGACTCTCATATCCGTCAGAAGACCAATCATGCCATGAGTCTTGACGATTTGATGCGAAGTCTTTATGATGATTTTTACAAGAAAGGAAAGGGTTACACGGAAAAGGACTACCAATCCATTGCCGAAAACCTTTGTGGGGAAAGTCTGCAATGGTATTTCGATGAAGTGATAAATGGCTGCGGACACATTGAGCGATACTTGCCCGATGCCCTTGAATTTTTAGGATTGGAGTTAGAAATTTTTCCGTCTGAGGATGCTGTGGCAAGACGGTTTGGTTTGAAGGAAAAATTGAACGCGGTAACTATTTGGCCTGGCAGTCCAGCCGACATAGCTGGCATAGATCATAACCACCAACTTGAATCATTTAATGAAAATACAGGAAAAGCTGTGCTATCCTATTTTGGTAAAATGGAAACACGAATGCTTAAGCATGATAGCCATGATTATTTCAATCTTTATGCGGTTAAGAAATCAGAACGAAATCAGGAAAGTTTTGAAAAATGGTTGAAGTAGTAACTACAGGTTCAATGTCTGTTGACGTTGTATATCGAACAGTGAACTGATACTGCTGTGGCTGTATACGGAGCGGATGGCATCGGAGAAAAGCTTGGCTACGGTAAGCTGCCTTATTTTTAGCGATGCTTGTTTTAACGGGATGGTGTCTGTCACGATGAGTTCCTCCAACATGGAATTGTCAATATTGTCGTAAGCCTTGCCGCTTAGAACTGGGTGTGTGCATACGGCCCTTACGGATTTGGCTCCTTTTTCTCTCAACATCTGTGCTGCTTTGCAAAGTGTACCACCCGTGTCTATCATATCGTCGACTATTACAACGTTGGCATTCTCCACTTCACCTATCACAGTCATGCCAGCTATTTCATTTGCCTGGCGTCTTTCCTTGTTGCATATCACTAAGTCAGCACCAAGTATCCTTGCAAAATATCTTGCTCGAGTAGTTCCACCCATGTCGGGAGCGGCTATGGTTAAGTTTTCGAGGCCAAGCTCTTGTATGTAGGGAATGAAAATAACAGAAGCATCCAAGTGGTCGACAGGAATGTTGAAAAAGCCTTGAATCTGCCCTGCATGAAGATCCATAGTCATCATCCGGCTTGCACCCGCAGCGGTTAACAAGTCGGCCATTAGTTTGCTTCCGATTGATACACGTGGCTTGTCTTTGCGGTCTTGCCTAGCATAGCCAAAGTAAGGAATAACTGCTGTGATGTAATGAGCCGACGCACGTTTGGCGGCATCAATCATCATTAGCAGCTCCATCATGTTATCAATAGGTGGGTAGGTGCTTTGAATGAAAAAGACATCGCAGCCACGCACCGTTTCGTTGATGCTGGGCTGGTATTCACCATCAGAAAATTTAAGAAATGAAAGGTCTCCTAACCCACTACCATGATATCGTGTAATTTGTTCGGCAAGGTGTTGTGAGCCTGTGCCTGAAAAGATTTTTACTTCGTGAGCGTGACGGCCTTCCATGAATTAATTGTTGCCCGAGATGGATTCGAACCACCACAAACTGGACCAAAACCAGTTGTCCTGCCATTAGACGATCGGGCAATCGTATTACGGGCTGCAAAAGTAGGGGCATTGCTGCTTTGTTTCAAAGGGGTTTGGCAATTTGTTTTCAGGCGAAGACTCTAGCCAGTAAAAGACCTCCATTTGGGTTTTGGCGGCCGTAATGGGAGGCTTAGGTTTAATACCCTTTGGACACAATTCCAAATCCATGAAAACTAGCAGCCTACTATTTTACTTAATCTACATTGTTGACAGCGTACCAAGTACTGGCCAAATAGGAGTAACCAAATATATCCAAGTTAAGAAAAAATATGCAATGGCCAATGAGGGATGCGGTACAATCTTCATTTCTTATGAGGGGATACTTTTACAACTACCTGCATAAGGAAGTAAAGTGGCCTCAACTTTGATTCCGGGAACGTCAAGATAAAGGAATACTATACTGGCTTTGGTCAGCCTATATTGGATACAAAGCCGAAGTTAGGCATGTATATCACCTCTCTCCGAGCCTTTCCCTATGAATATCGTGAGAGTTGGGCAGTGTTGAGGCCAGCCCTCCAACCCAGTTCTCAATAATCCTTTCACCACCATTCGTCATGCAGCTTTCAGGGTGAAATTGAATGCCCCAAAGCGGTAGAGACTTGTGGGCAAATGCCATGGCTAATCCTTGCTGGTCAGTGGCGGTGATGTCCACGATGTTTTCATCAAGCCCCGAAATATATAAAGAATGATAGCGGCCAACTTCTATGCTGTTGCCCAAGCCTCCGAACATTGGGTGAGGCTGTAAATGTATTTTGGTGCTTACCCCATGCCAAGGAGTGTCACTTCGTTCAAGTTTTCCACCGAGTGCTAGCCCCAATGCCTGATGCCCGAGACAGATGCCCAACATGGGGATATATTCTAAGTTATTATATACAAATTCGATTAGCCTTCCCGATGCCTGTGGTGTACGCGGACCTGGTGAAATAACCACCCCATCATAGCCTTGCAGATCAAATATCTTTGCATCATCATTCCTTAACACATCTACCTGGTGTGCATACCGTTGCAAATAGTCACGCAGGATGAACGTGAATGAATCGAAATTATCTATTAGTAAAAGGCGGGGCAAGGCATTTTGGGTTTTTCAGGCTACGAAAGTAGTGGCTTGGCTGCACTTGTTTTTTTATTGTAAATGCTTTTGCCTTTATCAAGCCAATTACAAATTGGCTTAGGCCGGATTCTTAGCTCATGGTTTTAAAGGGATTGAAAATCCCTGGCTCAGTATATCGGGATTAGAAATCCCGACCAGCGGGACTGCTTAATTAATAAGTCACTTTATATTGAAAAGTATCCTTTAAGACAATAAACGCACTATCGGTTTTGCTAATTCCTGAAGAATGCTTCATATAATCAAAATGGAAATTACTTAAACCAATTGGCAAATAGAAAAAAAATGTAGTATCATTGCTTATAGTATTCTTGGCCTCAATAACTAGCTTTTCCATTATGCCTTGATTTGTATGAAGGTCAGTATAATTGGCCAAATCGGGTCTTGAAATTCTAAAACTTTGCAAGGTGTCTTTAGCCCCTGTATTTTCTAGATTGATAGCAATAACACCTAATGCCGGTAGTTGAATATTCAATTTGCGTTTCTTTGCATTCACAATGTTCATAAACTTGCTAAAATCATTTGAGTTTCCTTTTGGAACTGCAAGGATATAGTATGAGTATCCCGCTGATTTTGTAAAAGTGAAGATGTAGTTACCATTGGCATCGGTGACTAGTTTTTGTCTTTCAAAAAACATCCCAGCATTCAGTGCCGGAACATGAGCCTTTGATACCAATAGAGCTGTGCATTCAACAGGCCGTGAAGTCAATTCATCGGTTATTTGTCCAGATATGGTAACAGTAACATCACGCTGACAGGAACTACAAAAAAGGACTATAGATAAAAATGCAATGGTGAGTATTTTTTTCATTGTATTATTTTTTTGTCCAATCAGGCTGAAAACAAATCAGCCCTGATATTATTACTTGGTAAGCCATTGGGCATATTTTGTTCGGAACTGCCCGGCAGTTAGGTAATCGCCATCTTCAATCCTTTTCCGTGCGGCATCCATACTTTTTTTGAGCGGGGCAGGCATGGTTTCTTCTGTTGCTGCGTTTTGGTGCAGGCTAACAAGGTCGTACACCTGACGAAGGAAAATATCTTCCTCGTCCATGGCAGCTATTTTTTCAATTAATTCGGTCTTTACATTCATGGTATGGAGATTTTTGAGGTTAAAAGACAAGGAAAATTAGTTGATTTCGTACTTTTAAAAAAATAGAATTAATATTTCGTATTGATATAGAGCAAAATACAATCAATGAAAAGAACTTTGTAAATTCGAATCGCTTATTGAAAAATAAAAATATAATATATCCACCTAATAAACAAAATAAAAGCAACCAAAATTTTATAGCGGTTTTATTCAAATGATAAAAGCCATAAGCTCCTACTAGTAATAGGATTGAAATTATCGCATAATAAAGTTCATCATCATCAAAATAACCAGTTAGTGGGAATAAGGATACAAATCCAATAGCTACCATTGAGCCAAAAAACGATTGAGATGTTGGGATATCCTTCTTTAAAATTTTATAACAAACTGCCCTAATTTCGGCTGTTATTATAGCTTCATTAAATCCCTTGTTTGCTAAGAGTTCGACTACTTCTTCCGGCGAATAATCTGAGTTAAAGTAATCCCTTATTTCTTCTTCTAAATTCATGGTTCGTTAAGAATATTTGAGTGGTGTCAGATGTCACCACCTGACACCATATCTATTCTCTACTTCCTTATATCCATCTCTGCAATCAAATTCTTGGCACCGCCCATTTTTTCCACCAAGAATAGTACATAGCGGATGTCAACACAAATGGTGCGTTTGAGCTGCTCGTCGAAGGAGATGTCGCCGCTCATGGCTTCCCAGTTGCCATCGAAAGCCGCACCAATGAGTTCTCCGTTGGCATTGATTACGGGGCTGCCGCTATTGCCACCTGTGATGTCGTTGTTGGTGATGAAGGCCACCGGCACTTGTCCGTCCTTATCGGTGTATTGCCCAAAGTCTTTGGCAAGGTATAGTTCCTTCAATTTGGCAGGCACTTCAAACTCCTCGTTGCTGGGGTCTTCCTTTTCCATCACACCTTTCAGGGTGGTGTAATAAGTATAATGAACTGCATCTTTGGGGTCATACGATTTCACGTTGCCGTAGGTGAGCCGCATGGTACTGTTGGCATCGGGGTAAAACTTGCGGGCGGGGCTCATCTCCATCAATCCTTTCACATAGGCTTTGCCTTCTTTGGCCACAGCCAGTCCAAAAGCATCTGCATATTTTTTGTAGTTGTCGTTATAGTTTTTCAAGAATGCCAAAGCACATTGTATGGCAATGTCTTTTTGCAGTTGCTTCAGTTGCTTTTTGTGGTCTTTCATGTTTAGGAAAGCACTCAGTTTGGCGGTATCCAACAGGAAGGTTTTGGCATAAACCATCTTTGCATAAGCGGCACATTTTTCTTCGGTGGTCTTGCCTTTGCTTTTCAGGATGGTGGCCATGTAGGCAGGGTGTTGGGCTTTGTCTATATCGTTGGCAAAGTAGGCCAGTATAGCACCCGCAATGTTTTGGTCAATGGTTGGGTTGTATATTTTTTCAAAAAATCCCTGCCTGAAACGGATACCCTTGATTGCATTTTCCAATGCTTTTTCATCCATGGTGTCTTTCATCAGCAGTTTTTCTAAATCCAAGAATGCCGCTCCAAAAGATAGTAGCGGAGCACCCAACACACCTTCACGCAGATATACGCCATGCTTGTTGTAGGGGCGGTAATCCTTATAGGCTTTCTCCAAGTTGGGGAATATATTTTGGTATTCTTCTTTTCCACTTGCCCAACCTGTGAACGTTGCTTCTTCGCTCTTCTTGCGGTCCCACACTTTGTTCTTTTTCAGTTGCTCTGTTTGGCCAATGAAATATTTCCAGTAGTTGGCTATCTGTGCGTAGCGGCTGGCCTGCTGCAGGCGTATTCCCACGTTTTTGTCCATTTCCTGTTTCATCAGTTGCAGACGTTTGTCACGCAGTTTTACAATGCTGGGGTTGGTTTCGTCAATGGCCAGTTGCACACCCATACTGGTTTCGTAGCGGTTGGTACGGCCTGGGAATCCCATCACCATCGAGAAATCATTTTCCTGCAAGCCTTTGATAGATATAGGGAAGGAATGCTTGGGCTTGTATGGTACATTGTCTTTGCTGTAGGGTGCCGGCTTGTTGTCTTTGCCAGCATATATACGAAACATGCTGAAATCGCCCGTATGCCTTGGCCACATCCAGTTGTCGGTGTCGCCACCATATTTGCCTATGCTTTCGGTTGCAGTTCCCACCAAGCGTATATCCGTGAACTTTTCCATCACAAAAAGATAAAACTGATTGCCCTTGAACATCTCCCTCACAAAGCCTTCGTAGTGGGTATCTTTTGTAGCTGCTTTTACCATAGGCCCGGTGATGCCCGGCAGCGAACTCTGCCATTTTTCGTAGGGGATGTCTTTCAGTTTCTCCATCACTTCTTTGGTCACATCGGTCATGCTCACCAAAAATTGCACAGACAAATCCTCCGCATGTAGCTCCGATTCTTTGTTCAAAGCCCAAAAACCATCGTGTAGGTAGTTATATTTTTCGGTACTCAAAGAGGCAATGGCATCATAGCCACAGTGGTGGTTGGTTATAAGCAGTCCTTGGTTGCTCACCACTTCCCCTGTGCAGCCTCCTCCAAACCACACCACCGCATCTTTCATGCTGCTTTTGTTTACGCTATAAAGCTGTTCGGGCGTCATTTTGAGGCCGTGCTTCACCATGTCGTTGTAGTTGTTTTGCGACAGTAGCACAGGCAGCCACATACCTTCGTCGTCGCCACCGGCCTTAGCTACATTGAAAGAAGCCACGAAAAGCATGACGGCAAGAATTGATTTTAAGTTCATTGGTTATTGTTCTTAGTTTTTAGTTTTGGGTGGGCAAAAGTAAAGACAACACTAGGAATGGCTAAAACCAAATTCTGGTTTTTGACAAACAGATAAACCATTGGAATAAATAGTAAAGGCAATTCCTAAAACGAAATCAACCTACTTCACCTCCGCCTGTTCACCTTCATCATCTTCAATGCCAAGGATTCCATCACCTCTTTTCTTGGCCAATCGTTCATAGATGGTGACAACTAATAGGAGGTTAAACAAACCGTAGAATAAATCTTCTATTGGAATGGTCCCCATCCGAATACCGAGGTTTTCGCGATTGTTGTAAATCACCACCGGCAGCGAAGTGAGGATACCGTTCAAAACAAAGAACGGAATCAGACAAACTACAAAGGCAAAATAGAATCGCCCAAGATACCGCTTATGGCTTCGGAATACATACATGTGTTGAATAAGCAAAAATTCTAAGCAGAGGGCTGTGAGGGCTGTGTAAAGTTGATTAAAATGTAAATAAATAATAATAGGCAACCCAATTGCTAGCAGCCCACTTATGTACAAGGAGCTGCTTCCAATATAATCTTGTTTCACTAGGTGCTTGAGTGCTTCATAGGTAAACATGTATGCATAAGGTATACAAAAAAAGAACATATGCTCCTCCAATGGAAGCCCCCATATTTCAATGCCCAAAAGAAAATCAGGGTTGAATCCCCAAACTCCAAATACTGTGAAGTAATGGTCCCACACAATCATAAAAAGATAGGAGATAAATATGGCAGGCAGCAACCATTTCCACTTTTTGTAGAATGTGATACGGTGCTCAAACGAAGCAATCAAAGGCAGTGCGATGCAAGCCAGATCAATAAGAAGGTATGTATAATGACCGAACAAGTAATGGCGAATTAAAAAAAAATAGTTTAAGGTTCAACAATTATAGGTGATGTGTGAATAAGGCCAATTGGCTTAGCGGTTAAAAAGCTTAATGTATCTTTCGGCCACTTCATCCCAGTTGTGTTTAGTAGCCCACTTTACTGCTTCATTGCTCATAGCTTTGTAATCTGATAGAATACCTTTTACGGCCTCTGTAATTTCTGTAGGATTATTGTAAGCCACCTTATAACCTGTCTTTCCGTGATCAATAGCATCCTCGATGCCACAACCTGCTGATCCAATAGCGGGCTTACCGAAAAAATTAGCTTCCAATATTGCTATACCAAAACCCTCCAAATCCCCATCGGGCTGTGTTTCGCTAAGCATCACAAACAAATCGCACCCTTTATAAGCAGCCATTAGTTCGTCCATGGAAAGTTTGCCATGAAATGTGATGTGCTGCTCTACTCCCAATTCCTTGGCCAGTATCATATTCTCGGCAGCCCTCGTCTTTAGTCCAACACAATGATATTGAATATCTGGAAATGATTTGAGTAATTCGGGCAAAGCTTTGATGACGTTCTGTTGTCCTTTCCGTAAAGTCATATTACCGACTGTGAGCAAAGCTGGGTTACCCTCCAATTTTTTCGGCTCGGTTAATTTGTAAGTCAACAAGTCAGCGGTATCGATGGCATTGGGTATCACCAAATATGTTTGATGCTTAAACTTTGGAAGGATGAGCGACTGAGTAAACGAGGAGACCGATACAATGGTATTGAAGGACCGCAAAGCAGGCCTAGTGAATATTCTATCGGAATGTTTAGCAAAAACAGCCTCGTTTCCATGAACAATAGCGATGAATTGGGTGCGACGAAATAGGAAATGCAATAACCAACCTATCCAAAGGCTGAACCTGCCTGAGCAAATAATAATTTGCGGCCTAAAAGAGAAGGCCAAGTATAAAGCAGCCCAAATACGCCTGATTTGAATGGGTAGCATACCCGCTCTTGCTACATAACGAATTTTTAATCCTGATTTTTCGGAAAATCTTGTCGCTTCATCTTGGTTTGCATGAGTCAAGTCGGTAAGCACCTTTACTAAGTAGCTTTTGCTCTTCAATGTATTGATAAAGTTGAAACCATGATTACCAATACCTCCAGGGCTTGGTGGAAACTCTGAACAGACAAATAGGATTTTGGGCAATGGCATATAAAAAATGAAGTTGCAAAAATGCAGGGAAAAAGTTTATTGACATTGGCGTATCCTCAATCTTAATGCGTAATAAAGCAAAGGATTTTTTTCAACATTTGTTATTTGACCTCAGTCTGCCTACATTTGCAGTCCTTTTTTCGGGGCTGAATAGCTCTAAAGTTCTTGAACATCAAGGCATAAGCCTGCTCTGCAATGGATAAATCATGGTTGAGTGTGGCAATAAGCCGCCTTAGCTCAGTTGGTAGAGCAACTGATTTGTAATCAGTAGGTCGTTGGTTCGACTCCAATAGGCGGCTCATCACTGGGGAGATACCAGAGTGGCCAAATGGGACGGACTGTAAATCCGTTGCGAAAGCTTCGAAGGTTCGAATCCTTCTCTCCCCACAAAAGCCATCAATTTGGAAATCTGTTGATTGGAAATTTGAAAATTAGTTTACTTAATTATCACACTTCCACGTTACCACATTCTCACGTTGAAAAATAAGCGGGAGTAGCTCAGTTGGTAGAGCATCAGCCTTCCAAGCTGAACGTCGAGAGTTCGAGCCTCTTCTCCCGCTCTTGTAAAGTAAAGAGAGAAACTTGCTCTGTGAGGAACAACTTCTCTCTCTCTGATAAGGAATAGAACTGACAGGGAAACCTCTAAGAACTACGACTAAAAGCCTTTGTAGCTCAGTGGTAGAGCACTTCCTTGGTAAGGAAGAGGTCGGCAGTTCAATCCTGCTCAAAGGCTCGAAAAACAAGGCAGGTTCGCTTGCCGAAATTTATCAAGGAAAAACCAAAGTACCGCAAGCTTCCAATGCAGTGCCAACGGAACAAATCAAATACAAACCAATAACGAACATACAAACTTTTAAACTACTACAAAAATGGCAAAAGAGAATTTTGACCGCTCCAAACCCCACGTGAACATCGGAACGATTGGACACGTTGACCACGGTAAGACAACCCTCACCGCAGCTATCACCAAGGTGCTGGCTGAAAAGGGACTTTCAGTAGCCCGCTCATTCGAGTCTATCGACTCGGCCCCTGAGGAAAAAGAGCGTGGTATCACCATCAACACGGCACACGTGGAATATTCGACGGCCAACCGTCACTATGCTCACGTGGATTGCCCAGGCCACGCTGACTATGTGAAAAACATGGTTACAGGTGCTGCCCAAATGGATGGTGCTATCCTTGTGGTAGCCGCTACAGATGGCCCAATGCCACAGACCCGCGAGCATATCCTGCTTGCCCGTCAGGTTGGCGTGCCTCGTATCGTAGTGTTCATGAACAAAGTGGACATGGTAGACGACCCCGAGTTACTTGAACTTGTGGAAATAGAAATACGCGAACTGCTTAACAAATATCAATTCCCTGGTGACGAAATTCCAGTAATCCAAGGTTCAGCATTGGGAGGATTGAACGGAGATGACAAATGGGTTGGAAAAATCATGGAGTTGATGGATGCTGTTGATGCTTATATTCCAATTCCTCCACGTGCAGTAGAGCTTCCTTTCTTGATGCCTATCGAGGACGTGTTCTCAATCACTGGACGTGGTACAGTTGCTACTGGACGTATTGAGCGTGGTGTTATCAACGTGGGCGACCCAGTTGAAATCATCGGTATGGGTGCTGAAAAACTAACTTCTACCTGTACAGGTGTGGAAATGTTCCGTAAGCTGCTCGACCGCGGTGAAGCTGGTGACAACGCCGGACTACTGCTACGTGGTATTGAGAAAACCCAAATTGGCCGTGGTATGGTTATTTGTAAACCAGGCTCTGTGCAGCCCCACACCGATTTCAAAGCTGAAATATATGTATTGAGCAAAGACGAAGGTGGTCGTCACACGCCTTTCTTTAACAAATACCGCCCTCAATTCTACTTCCGTACTACTGACGTAACAGGAGAAATCATGTTGCCTGAAGGTACTGAAATGATTATGCCTGGAGATAACGTGACTATCCATGTGAAACTGATTCACGAAATAGCCATGGAAAAAGGACTCCGATTCGCTATCCGCGAAGGTGGCCGCACCATTGGTGCCGGTCAGGTGACTGAGATAATGAAGTAATTAACCTTTTGTAGGTTGATGGTTGTAGGATGGATGCACACGCAGCCTTCCTACAACCTCATCTATCAAAAAACTATAATAATTGAAAACCAAGGGAGTGTATTTTAAGGATAAAATAGATTTCGAAGTCCAGATAACTAATAGGAAGACAAAACATTTGATGGTTTTCAACAAGTTAAGATAAACAAAAAAGGAGTGTAGTTCAAGGGTAGAATAGAGGTCTCCAAAACCTTTGATGGGAGTTCGAATCTCTCCACTCCTGCATTTTTTCAATTAATTAAAAACAACAATGAGCAAAGTAAGCGAATATGTAAAATCCTCAGCCGATGAGCTGAAGAACAAAGTGAGCTGGCCCACCTGGGAAGAACTGCAAGGCAGTACTGGGCTGGTAATGGTAGCATCACTCATTTTTGCCGCCGTTATTATGGTGGTGGACTTTGTAGGCAGCGAAATATTGAGCCTCATTTATTCATTAACACAATAAAATGGCATTAGACTATAAGTGGTATGTGATACGAGCTATCAGTGGGAAGGAACACAAAGTGAAAACCTACATTGAAGCTGAGCTTTCCCGCGAGGGGCTGAGCGAGCATGTGCCACAGATACTGATACCGATGGAGAAGGTCTATACCGTGAAAAACGGCAAGAAGACTGTGAAGGAAAAGAACTATTTCCCTGGATACATATACCTGCAGGCCGACCTGCAAGGTGAAGTAGCCCCAACCATCAGAGCCATCAATGGCGTTGTTGGATTCCTTGGCCCTAAAGACAAGCCAGTGGCTCTTCGCCAGAGTGAGGTGAACCGCATACTGGGCAAGGTGGATGAGATCAGCGACCAAAGCGAAACTATGCTTGAACCGTTCATGGTAGGTGAACTGGTGAAAGTGACAGATGGACCTTTCAATGGATTCTCAGGGAACATTGAAGAAGTGATGGAAGACAAAAAGAAATTGAAAGTAATGGTGAAAATATTCGGACGGAAAACACCATTGGAACTCACCTTTATGCAGGTAGAAAAAGAATAGAAAACCCGGCCTATGCCGCAGCGGTAGCTTCCAACCCGACTGAGCAAAAGCCCCCTAAATAAATAACAAAATGGCAAAAGATATAACAGGATACGTAAAACTACAGGTGAAAGGCGGTGCCGCAAACCCCGCCCCCCCAATTGGTCCAGCACTGGGCTCCAAGGGCATCAACATCATGGAGTTCTGCAAGCAGTTCAATGGACGCACGCAGGACAAAGCAGGCAAGATTCTTCCCGTGCTTATCACGGTGTATAGCGACAAGTCGTTCGACTTCATCATCAAAACCCCACCTGCGGCAGCACAACTGCTGGAAGCGGCTAAAATAGCAAAAGGCAGCGACCAAAGCAACAGAAATAAAATGGGCAATGTGAGCTGGGAACAGATAAAAACGATTGCCGAAGACAAAATGCCTGACCTGAACTGCTTCTCTATTGAATCGGCTATGAGCATGATAGCAGGCACAGCCCGCAGCATGGGTCTTATGGTCACTGGAACCTCACCCCTTTAATTGAAACAAAAAAATGCCAAAACTGACCAAAAAACGCAAAGCAATTGCCGGCAAAGTAGATGCCGATAAGCAATATGACCTCACCTCAGCCTCTAAGCTGGTGAAAGAGGTTTCTTATACAAAATTCGACTCATCGGTTGACTTGGACATACGCCTCGGTGTTGATCCTCGTAAAGCCAATCAAATGGTGCGTGGAATTGTATCGCTCCCACATGGAACGGGCAAAACCAAGAAGGTACTTGTGCTCTGCACCCCCGACAAAGAAGCCGAGGCTAAGGAAGCAGGAGCCGACTATGTTGGGCTAGACGAGTTCATTACCAAAATAGAAGGTGGCTGGACGGATATTGATGTGATCATTACCATGCCAACTGTGATGGCGAAACTTGGTAAACTCGGCAGAGTATTAGGCCCTCGTAACCTGATGCCAAACCCAAAGAGCGGAACTGTGACCATGGACATTGGACGCACCGTGACTGAGGTGAAAGGTGGAAAGATTGATTTCAAGGTAGACAAAGCAGGTATCATTCATACCAGCATTGGTAAAGCCTCATTTGATGCCAACAAGATTCAGGACAACGCCATGGAACTTATCCAGATGATTGCGAAGCTGAAACCGACCTCATCAAAAGGTACTTACTTCAAGAGCATCTGCATGAGTAGCACTATGAGCCCAGGCATACACATTGACACCAAGAGCATTCCTGGTCTTTAATTTTTTATTTTAATCAAAACAAAAAAATGACACGCAACGAAAAAGAAACAATAGTAGCCGACCTTACTGAAAGGTTTAAGGCATACAACTTTGTGTACATAAGCGACTCAGTTGGACTCACCGTAGTGCAAGACAATGGCTTTCGCAGGGTATTACACAAAAATGGCATAAAGATGTTGGTGGCTAAAAACACCCTCATAAAGAAGGCTATGGAAGACAGTGGAAAAGACTTCTCAGGAATTTTCTCGGCCCTGGCTGGCACATCCGCACTCATGTTTAGCGACGACATAAAAGCCCCAGCGAAAGCCATCAAGGAATTTCGCAAGGGTGGCGACAAGCCTAAGCTGAAAGGTGCATGGATTGACAACGACGTGTTTTTGGGTGATGCATCCGTAGATGCCTTGATAAACCTCAAAACAAAGAACGAACTGATTGGCGAAATCATTGGGCTATTGCAGTCTCCTGCCAAGAATGTTATCTCTGGCCTCAAAGCCAGCGGCAGCAAACTGGCCGGCATACTCAAAACCCTTGAAAACCGCAACAACTAACCCTGGCTTCTAGTAGAAACAAACTCAAATAGGGAATGATTCCCACCCAACAATTAAACAAAAAACAAAAAACAATTACAACAATGGCAGACCTTAAATCATTCGCAGAACAACTTGTGAACCTTACCGTAAAAGAAGTGAACGAGTTGGCCCAAATCCTGAAAGACGAGCATGGAATAGAACCAGCAGCAGCAGCAGTAGCAGCAGCCCCAGCAGCAGCAGCTGGTGGAGCAGCAGCAGCCGAACAAACCGAGTTTGATGTAATCCTGATATCAGGCGGACAAAGCAAACTTAGCGTGGTGAAACTGGTGAAAGACCTTACCGGCCTAGGCTTGAAAGAAGCCAAAGAACTGGTAGACACTGCTCCTAAGCCCATCAAAGAGAAAGTATCTAAAGCTGATGCTGAAGGCCTCAAAGCCCAACTAGTTGAGGCTGGTGCTGAAGTAGAAATTAAGTAATTTGTTGACTTCAATCTCGATATTTTCGTGACAAGCTAACTATCAGCAACCCAAAAGGAAAGCCCGACCTACAAAGGCCGGGCTTTCTTGTATTGCTACATTTAGCAATTAATTCACAAATATCTTTTTAGTTAGCGATTGTTCGCCAGCACTAAGCCTCACCAGATACACACCTGAACTAATGCCTGTAGGAATATCAAGCCGTTGGTTCATCTCGCCTTGAGCCTGATTCGCACGTAGCAATGTACTTACTTTTTTACCATCCAAAGCCACCAGATCAATGCTTACTTGCTGGGTAGTTGGGTTAGTGTAAGTCACATTCACAAAATCAGAAACTGTTGATGGATACACGGTGTATTTAAGGTCGTTATGCATGCTTTTGTTGAAGCCCACATTCCAGCCAAGGTAGTGGTCTATCTCAAAAGTTTTTGTATAAATAAAATCGCCATTGCTGGAGTTGTCGCCATCACTACCATTGTAGGCTACGTAAAATATTATCGGACCCACGTTCCAATTCGGAGGATCCCAAGCGTAAGTGGCATTAAAGCCACCATTATTAGGCCATTTGGCATTGGCATGTTGCACATAGTGACGAGTTTTACCGCCTATTACGGCTGTGCTTCTCTCCGACTCTGCAATACTATAATTGAATTTGCCAACGCTCTGCTTCGTCTTTTTGTCGAGGGAGCACATCTGGTAGCCCGATTTTTCGCTCCCGCTTTCTGCCAAGGCCAGATACACTGCCATCCCATCTACTCCTGGTTCATACAAGGTGTCCTCATCAGCACCAAATTGGTAGGTAAGTTTAGTAGATGCTGACCCGCTGTTAATTGCGTTGTCGCTGTGACAATCGGTACAAATGCCTTCACCTGGAGCACCTGTGTTGCCCCCTGGTGGGCCATCCGTGTTCGATACGGCAGTAAACGTTTCCATGCCAAGCCATACCCCGGCTGTAAGAATTAGTAGTGTAGATTTTTTCATTGAACGTGTTAATTGGTTTTGAAGTGCAATGTTAGTTTTGAAGTGGCCAATGTAGCAAACCAAATTGTAATTGTACCTTTCAATCCAAATTCTTGTAAGTCAGTCGTTCCATCTTGGAAACCTCCAATGAATAAAAATCGAACTCCTCCGTCACCTTTCCAGTGAGCATGTAGCAGCTAGGCCCGCGAAAAGGATAGGCTCGGGCGGAGGGAGGGAAATGCACTGTGTCAACCCAATGTCCTTGTACATCGAGGAAGGTACCGAAATACATACGCTCGCCTTTGCTGGTGCCTGTATATTTTATGGTAACCAAATAACCGACAATGCTTAGCTCTTTTCCAACTTGCTCCTTTAGTTGGGTAGAAGTGGTGGGGCAAGGCAGCCCGTCTTTCAGCATATTAAATGGCAAGCTTGGCGGGAATCCAAACAATTCGATATAATCATAAAAATCATCTATGAAATTTTGCTCAAGTATTGGCAACTTGAACATGGCAACGACATTTATCTTTCGGGTAGCCAATTGCGGGTGCTGGCCTCTACTGTATCGCCAGACAACAGGGAAAATGTGGAGCTCGTGAACCTGAAAGTAAAAGCAGGATACACGGCAGGATACAATGATCCTGAATTTATCAGAAGCCTTCCTACATTTCACTTGCCTTTTCTATCAAGCGATCGAAAGTACCGAGCTTTTCAGGTGGATGGAGACTCGATGCTGCCGGTGAAGCACGGTGCGTATGTCATAGGCGAGTACCTACAGGATTGGCGAAGCATAAAAGATGGATACCCCTATATGTTTTTGCTGAAAGAAGAAGGGGCAGTATTCAAAGTTGCCTATAACCAAATTCGCACACGAAAAAATGTATTGCTCAAATCGTTGAATCCGATTTTTGAACCGTATGAAGTATCAATAAACGAAGTAATGGAGGTCTGTAAATATGTATACTATTTCACTGATGAAGTACCTCAAAATCTGAGTGCCAATGAAGCCATCATGCACCGCCTGACTAAGATAGAAGAGCGATTAGTGAGCAATACCAACTAAGTGTGTGAATGAAACGGGGAATAGTATCACAAAAATATTAACGCCCTACCACATTCCCATCCTTATCCAGTTCCACTATTTCATAACCCAGTTTCTCCAACCCGGGTTTAATGATTTTCTTATCGCCCACCACCACCAAAAACATATTCTCTGGCAAGCTCACGAGTGCAATTCTGCTTGCGTTGCTGCTACTAAAACTACCCAGATGCTCCTGCCTTTTCATACTTAGGTCGGGCGGAAAATTATACTCCGATGCCAGCCTGAGAAAACCAAGTTTCTGGCCAGGGCGTTCATATTTTAGAGCCTCACCCTGCATCAGTGAGCTTCGGGTAAAGGCGGCTTCCTCTTCAGATATTCCATTAAGTTTATACTTCTGAACTTCCGAAATTATTTCCTTCAATGCACTGTCGGTTGCGTTACGTTTCACTCCTGCTGATACCACAAAACTGCCTGCCAATGCAGTGCCATTAAAGCTACTTCGGGCTCCATAAGTCCAGCCGTTTTTTTCACGCAGGTTCAGGTTGATGCGGCTATTGAAATTTCCGCCCAATACATAGTTCATCAGCGTAGCTTTATAGAAACTTCCATAAGCATCATAGGGCATGGAGCGGCTGCCAGCTCTCAGTTCGCTTTGCGGAGCATCTTCTTTATCTACTAAGTATATTTTTGATTTTTCCGACAAATAGCTGCGGGGCATTTCGGTCAAATTATATGCATTAATTTTCCAACTAGTCAAAGCGGATAAGTAATTGGCTACTTGGCCTTGATTCATATCGCTCACCACTACCACCGAGGCCATGTATGGATTGACATACTTGGCGTAAAAGTCCTTCACATCCTTCAATGAAATCTTGCTAACTGAAGCAACGGTACCAGCCTCTGGCAACGCTTTTACGCTTCCTGAAAATACCAACTTGGCAAATAATTTATTTGCTATCTGTACGGGTTGGTTGGCTTGGTTTGCAATTGATTCCAGCAATTGATTTTTTACCCGCACAAACTCCATGCTATCAAAGGCTGGTTCCATCAGCTTCTCCATCAACGCACCTATGGTTGGTTGGATGAATTGGGTTAGGCATTCCACATTGATAACGATGGCTTCCTCACCTGAACTTATATTGATGGTGCTACCATATTTGCCCAATTGGTTGCTCCAGTATTCGGCAGTGTGCATGCGGCTGCTTTCGTTCATCATGGCTGCAGTCAAGTTGGCAAGGCCGTTTTTGGCTGTGTCATTTCCATCGAGCAGGTGGCCACCTTTAAGTATTATTTGTATATGCGTTTTAGGAGTTTCCGTGGCATTCATTCCAATTACTTTTACACCATTGGCCAGTTGTTCTTCCCAATACATTTGCATGGGCATGCCCATCATTGGCTGGCTCATTGGCTTTTGGCTACGGTCAAAATTATCCTTTGCTTTCACATATTTCAGTTTCTTGTATTGGTCTTTTGGCTGCTTGTAATTGGAGGCATCTACTGTATAATTTGGGGCTGCTACCGCCAGTTCCGTTTTTCCTTTGGGGCACACACTCACCCTCAGGCAAGGCTTGTCTTTCAGGTATTGACTATATACCCGCATAATATCCTCACGGGTCACACTACGGTAGGCTTCGTAGTCTTCGTTCAGCATGTTGGCATTGCCCATAAACGTTTGGTAAGATGCAAGCGTACTTACTTTCTCGGCTACTCCTTCCAACCTGTCCACAAAGTTCTTTTCAAAATATATCCTTGCCCGTTCCATGTCTTCTGCCGAAGGCCCCTTTTTAGCAAATTCACTCAACGAGGCAGTGAGCAACGAATCCATTTGCACCAAGCTTTTACCGGGATATGTTCGCACCGAAAAGTTGATTTCGCCAGCCAGTTCATACCCTGCACTATTCATATTGGCCGAAAGAGCTTTTTGTGTTTTCTCAAAATTCTTGTAGAACAATGAAGCTTTTCCATTGCTCAGCAAATAGGCCAGGTAATCTAATGCAGGCTCATCAGGGTGACCCATGGGCACACCGGGATAGGTGACACTCAGCATCGGGAAACGGATATTGTCTTCCATGGTGATATATCTGTCTGCAGTAATCTCCGCTTTGGCATACGGGGCTTTCTTTACCGCTGGGCAGGGCTTCAACGAGCCAAAATATTTTTCGGCCAGATTCACCACTTCGGCTGTGTTCACATCGCCACCCACAGTCAGTGTGGCATTGTTAGGTCCGTACCACCGCATAAAAAATCGTTTCAGGTCATTCACATCCACCCGGTTCAGGTCTTCAATGTAGCCTATCGTGAGCCAACTATACGGATGGCCATAAGAATAAAAATTCTTGGAAGTGGTTTCACCCACAAGGCCATAAGGCACATTGTCGTAGCGTTGGCCGCGTTCGTTTTTCACGGTGCTGCGTTGCACTTCAAACTTGCCCTGCGTCACCGAATCGAGCAGGAAGCCCATGCGATCAGATTCCAGCCATAACCCCAGTTCCAGACTATTCTTGGGCAAGGTTTCAAAATAGTTTGTGCGGTCACGGTTGGTGGTGCCATTCAGGGTGCCGCCGGCTTCGGTTATATACTTAAAGTGCATCTCATCTCCCACGTGTTCTGAGCCTTGAAACATCATGTGTTCAAAGAAATGTGCGAACCCGCTTTTGCCTATCTCTTCGCGGGCTGAACCTACGTGATAGGTCACATCCACATGCACCAGTGGGTCACTATGATCCTCGTGAACGATGATGGTGAGGCCATTGGGCAGCGTATACTTTTTGTAAGGGATAGTTATCTCCTTTCCCTTTTTTTCTACGGTTTCTACCAGGGTAGCTTGCGAAAAAACAAGTTGGGGAATAAGGCAGAAAGTCAGCACCAAGCTGAAGAATATTGATTTGGCATTCATAATTTTGTAATCTCGATAACTCCCGAAACTTCGAGATGCGAGGACTGCAAAGAAAAGGAAGGATTTGTAAATGGAACTTTCAGCCTACTTCAATGACATCCAAAACCGGACAGTAATCAATCAACCCGGCCTTGCTTACTATCTTATTTTGCACTCTGTCGGTCACAAGTTTTGAAATGCCTTTGATGACATTTGCAAGTTCATATTCGTCCTTGCCTTGACTCATCACTGCCAACAGGTATGCCTTGCCTTGGTGGTAGATGATGTCACAGTCGTGCAATTCGGTTTTTCCATTGTTTTTCCAAACGCCATATTTGTGCGAAGAGGTGAAACCCGAAGGAAGTCCTGCGGTAAGCCCTAGGTTGAAATGGGTATTGCCCAAAAGAGACAGGGCATATTCAGAAAAATCTTTGGTAAGATATGAGGCATTATAAAGCATCCGGATGATTTTGGTATATTCGGATATCTGCATGAAATCATCCAGTTGATGTGCTTCGGTAGCCTGCATTTTGGGTAGGCTTAGTTCAATTTCCTTGTAAAATTCCCCAATTTCTCTTAGAGTTGCATAGTCGTGAAGCAGTGCTGTACTCATATTGTCTGAGTTCGTGACCATGTTCTCCATTAATTGCCTTATGGTGTAACTCACTCCTGGTTTCAGTCCATATTCATTTTTGCTGGGAATATTCAGCTTGTGGTCAAAGAAACCTTCTGCTCTAGAAAGCCGGGCTGTTTCATCTCCTTTTTAAGCAATAGCACCATGGTGTGTACTTTCATCAGGCTGGCAGGGAAGTAGTTTTCTTTACCATTTACCACAAACGAATAGCCATTGTCCATCTCGCGAAACTGCACCGAAACCCTATTGGCCTTGCCGTTTGCTTTCACACCAGCTATGTAGTTTTCTATTTCGCTTTTGAATGGTAAGGTTTCCAAAACTGGACCTGAGCATGACACCAGAGGATTGATGTACCTATACCCAGACGAGGCAACTAAGGTAGAAGGAGAGGAGCTACTTGCAGCCACTATTGGTTCCTGCATTTTCTTGGCGGCCAATTTTTCATAAATCATACTGCTGCATAGTCCGCTAGCCACTGCCAGGCCAACAAACAACAGCATACGTCGGCCATTGTTGCCCGTAGCTCATTTCTCTTCCGGTTTTGTTTTCATAGTTTTTTCAATACTTGATTACTTTCACTGCTTGCTTCATACCACCAGACTTCAAGAAATAAATACCAGGTGCCAATCCTGAAACTGGTAGAATAGCAACTCCTGAACCTTGTACAGTGTGGCTCATGCACTCTCGCCCGGCCACATCACATATAGTGATCGTATGCCAACCAGCAGTATTGAATCCGATTTGCAGTACATCATTGAATGGATTTGGAAATACAGAAAATTCAGTGCCATCCACCAATTGAAGGATTCCATTGTTCACACTTGCAGTATCCACTTTCACCCACACAGTATTGGTTGTCACGGGTTGATTAAAATCAAAGTAGATGTCGGCATGGTTGAAAATGGAAGTGCCTAACGACAATCCTTTCATCATTGTTATTTTGTAAGAAACATGCCCACGGTTTTGGGTAAAATCTGGCCCCTCGCCCAATGGTTTATGTGGCAGCTTGATGTTGTTAAAAGTCCAACGAAGAATGCAGCGGCCAAAGTCGGGGTGGCATTGCAGCACATCCAGTTTTCCTGCATGGCTTATGCCTGTCTGCTCTATCTGTTTCACATCAAGGTTCACACTTATGGTGTCAAGAACCACTATCTTGTAGGCAGTGTCGTTGCCAAGGTTTTCAAAATGGATCGTATACTCTAGTTCACCGATGCCTGGGGCAAGTGTGGTAATGCTGTCGTTGGTGAATGGATATACTTGCTTATCATTTGGATCGAGACTGCTCACCACTTTTTGTCGCAAAGTATCTACATTGTTCTTGTTACTCACATCATCAGCCATTGCGGTAATGCTTGCTGAGAATATCATTTTCTCGCCCACTTGAAAATTGCCAGTGTCTACGGTGATGCAGAATGAAATTTCCTTCGTTTCGCCCGAATTTATACTGTTCAACTGCCACTCAGCCGCATTCCCAGTTTGGCTGCTGGGGCTAGGGTTTGCAGAAAAATTGGTAAGGCCATTGGGGAAAGTTAGACTGAGCTTGGTGCTTTTTTGTTGGTAGCCAATATTATTAACCGAAAGGTGATAACATTCATCGAAACCCCAACGTGCACGGTAGCCTGAGTTACCCGTTATGCTCACAGCTACATCGTTCAGCGGTTGCTGCCATTGGCCAAAATTGAGTGTATCCAATTGTAGCGTGTCTTTTATATTTAGTTTGAATCCAGTATCACATTTGTTACCTTGCCAGTAATTTTTTTGCACCACATTTATTTGATAAGTGGCAAAAGGCAAATCGAAACTATAATTTCCACTGTCGTCGGTGCTGCAATAGTATGGGCCTGGCAAAGCCTCCACAATGCGGCCTTTCAACGACTTTTCAGTTGAACTGTATTTGCAATTTGAGTCACTGTCTTCGTACACCCGGCCTTTCACCTTTTTTATAGGGCTACTAAAGGCGGCCAAAAACCGAAGCGTGTCACCTTTTGGATTCAGAGTATCAATATGCCCCCATACATATAGTTTGTTCTTGAACGAGAGCAATTTGATAGCTGAATGAAAACTATACACGCCGCTTTCAGAAAGAGTGCTTGATGGTATCTTGTTCCATTGAGTTTTTTGGTTGTGCACATGCAGGCCGTTGGGGCGTGCATGGTCAATGCCCGACACTTTATACGTTGAATCAAGGTAGCTGTAAAGGTTGCCGTTGTTCACCACGAGCCCACTCCGCTTGCCTTTGCTGCTTTCTGAGGGCATTGACATGCCGCTAAGAGAAAGGGTTGACTTGTTCAACAGCCATATATTTCCTGTTTGCAACGATATGAAGTGCAGCTTGCCATTCAAAATGAAATTTTCATAGAAATAAAAGTTTATCTTCTTGTTTCGCCACAGCCAGCCATTGCTGCTGAAGGCCGAGTAGTCGCCATCGCCAAATATGCAAAGGGTATCATGCGATAGTGCCATATATCCGTAGTGGCTTACCCCAGTGAATCCACCATACACCACTGGGGAGAAGGTGCTACCATCAAACCGCACAATATGGTTCAGGTTCATGCCATTTATACTATCGAAACCACCACCAAGGTACAGGTCTCCATTATATTCAACTATGTTAACAATTGCAGGTCCTGTTTTATCAAAATAGATAGAACTTACGAAAGGCTTCCATAAGGTACCGTCCCATTTATAAAAATGCCCTGCTGTGTCGCTTATTCCTGCATTCTCATACAAATAGGGTGCAATATAAAAATTGCCCTTGAATTTTACCAAGCGGTCTGATGAGTTAATACTTAGGCTTCCCGAACCATCATGGAGCACCAGCCGCATACTGTCGCCATCAAATTCATAGATGTCCAAGTTGTTGGGTGTAGCATTTTGGCTTAACGCAAAATACACAAAACTATCTGTTTGATACGAAATGCATACACCGTAATCCTTGAATAGGTTGGCGGGAAGGGGTTGCTTGAAAGCCGGATTCCATGCCCCCGGTTGTGAAAATGCAGAAAGCCCACACTTGGCGAGCAAAAAAAGTAAAGCTATATTTCTTGAGGCGGATCGCATAAATTTCTTATAGTTTGAACTGACAACCCAAGGTCAGGTTCAGGGTGTTTGATGTAGTGTTGTATTGTTTGAAAATAGAAGTCAACTGCTTGCCATATCCGGTTTGTAGGTAGAGCCTCAGCCATCGGTTGACATCGTAGTAGCCGCCAAACCCCAGCGAAAGCGTAAAGGTATGCTTTCGCAACATTTGAATGTCCAAAAAGTTTGGAAGATTCTTGTCGGACGACAACATTTGTCCATTCGCCCCAATCACATAACCATATTGCATTCCCGCATCAACCAACGCTCCCCAATTGCTGCCAAGTTTCTGATTAAATCGAATCTTTACAGGAATAATCAATGTTTTCATATTGCTGCTTAGTGTGTAGTTTAGCGTTGTGTCCCTCGGTGGGTTTTTGCCCCAACCTACTATGACACCTCCCACGTACACCGGAAAAGAATCAACCCATTTGTAGGGATACACATAGTTACCGTTAAAATTTTGTTGCTGAAAGCCAAAGCCAGTAGTTATTTTATAATCCCGATAGCTATCGGGATTAGATCCTAGTTCAACAGTTAATTGATTGCTGTAGCCAAGTGTCCTTTTGTCGCCGGCTTTTCTTATTTGGGCAAATGTGGCATTGCTTCCTTTGATGCTCTGTTTACTGCCAAGCACTGAAGTTTCTATTCCTGCAACTATTGGCAGGCTTGTTTTCTTTGGAAGTTTTATTTGGGGCGGGGGGGGCAGATTTTTTGGCGTAGCTGGAGGTTCAAGTTTTGGTATTTCCCCAGCTTTTGATTCATCTAGTATGTTCTCACCCGCTGATTCAGTGCCTTCTGCTTTAGATGATGGCTCAGATGGCAATTGAGTATTTATATCTTTTAATCCTTCAGCTAAAGCAGTATTTAATCCCGCTTTGTTGGACGGCAATTGATTTGACTTCTCTGTCCCCGCTTTCTTTTGGGCAGGGACAAGCCCTGCCCCTACTTCTATTTTCTTACTTCTATTCTTATTTCCATCAGCCATAACAGGCGGCGATTGATTTGACTGCCAGCTTCCCGCTTCCTTCTTGGCGGGAGTGAACCCAGCCCCTACCACATGCTTCCCGCTTCCTTCTTCCATCACCAAACTAAAAACTACAAACCCTATACTAAAAACTCCCACCGCTGTAGTTCCCCACAGCAACCACGCCGTCCGTTTTTTCTTTGGCTCGGCAGCAGCCAAGGCAGCTTGCAGCCTTTCCCAATCCCCATCGGTGGCGGGGGCAGGCTTGCTGGCATTGGCCAGTCGCTGTTTCAGTTGCTGTTCAAATGAGGCCATCTATCAGTTGCTCAATATCAGTTCACGTTCAAGTATCCATTTTTGCAACACCCGCCTTGCTCGTGCATATTGGCTTTTGCTGGTGCCGATGCTTATGCCCAGACGGGCTGCTATGTCTTTGTGTGTGTTTTGTTCCAGAGCGTACATGCAGAACACAAGGCGATAACCATCAGGCAGTTTTTGCACCAAGGCCAATATCTCGTCGTTGCTTATGTTTATCTGTGCAAAAAAATCTTCATCCTCATCTGCCGCTTTGCCTTCCAATTCAGCCACATCCACACGATTGTTGACCTTCGATTTTTTTCGCAGGTGGTCTACAGCCGTGTTGGCCATCACCCGGTTCATCCAGGTTTCCAGGCTGCTTTCTTGCCTAAAGTTTTTTATGTTGGTTAATATTTTTACGTATCCATCCATCAATATGTCTTTCGCATCATCCCCATTAGCAGCATACACCCTACACACGGCCATCATCTTCTGGTTGTAAAGTCTGAACAGTTCGTGCTGTGCGTATTGCTCACCCCGAGCACATGCTTCAGCCAGTTCATGTTCCTTTTTCATTTTTGCAGAAGCATCGGCTTTAGACGCATCACCCTCAATAGGTTGCACCCCAGCCGTTGAAACTTTCTCGTTCCTTAAAAATGGATAGATGGATAGCTCAGGCATTCTACTTCAAAAGTAAGTAGGGAAACAATGTGAGAATTCGGAAATGTGAGAATGTGCTCATGATTTTTCATCCAATTCCTAATTCCTAATTCCTAATTCCAAAATGCCCCATTAATCTTGCACCCTATTTATGAGCATACCAAGAGACATACTGATAGAAGCATACAACCTCATGTGCTGTGCTGGCTACATGGCCGACACTTACGAAGCCAACCGCCCCCTGTGCAAATATGTACACAGCACCAGCCGGGGCCACGAGGCCATTCAACTGGCCACAGGCATGTTGCTGCGTGATATAGACTACGCTACACCCTACTACCGCGACGAAAGCATGTTGCTGGGCATGGGTCTGCAACCCTACGAACTGATGCTGCAACTACTGGCCAAGGCAGCCGACCCCTTCAGCGGAGGCCGCGAATACTATGCTCACCCAAGTTTGAAAAGGGAGGGTTTTCCCAAAATGCCACACAACAGCAGTGCCACCGGAATGCAGGCCATACCCGCCACCGGCATAGCCCACGGCATAGCCTACCAAGACAGCATGAGCCTGCTGCCTGAAGGCGATAAACCAATTGTAATCTGCTCGATGGGCGATGGATCGGTGACCGAAGGGGAAGTGGCCGAAGCTTGGCAAATGGCGGTGCTGAAAAAGCTGCCAATAATATATTTGGTGCAAGACAACAATTGGGGCATAAGTGCTAGCGGCGAAGAAATGCGGACGATGGATGCCTACGAATATGCAGATGGATTCAAAGGGATGAAAAGAGTGCGGCTAGATGGCAGCGACTTTGTAGAATCGATACTGGGAATGGCAAAAGCCATGGACTGGGTGCGGAAGAAACGAAAACCTCTGCTGGTACACGCAGCCGTGCCATTATTGGGGCATCACACCTCGGGCGTTCGCAAGGAGTGGTACCGAAGCGAAGAAGACATGGCTTCGCACCTCCAAAACGACCCAAAGCCTAAGCTGAGAAAGTATTTAGAGAAACAAGGGGTGACGGAGGCTGAGCTTTTTGAAATAGAAGAAAATGCAAGAGAATTTATTGCCAGCGAATTTCAAAAGGCGGTGGATGCTCCAGAGCCAAGCCTCGAAACGGTGAGCGACCACGTAGAAGCTCCAACTACTATTACTGAAGAAAAGGGCAACCGAAAGCCAACAGGCAAAGAGCCAAGTGTGATGGTGGACGCAGCCCTTCATGCCGTGGAAGAACTGATGGCCCGCCACCCCGAATGCCTTTTTTATGGGCAGGATGTGGGGGCAAGGCTAGGAGGAGTGTTTAGGGAGGCGGCTACCTTGGCGGTAAAATTTGGCGACCATCGGGTGTTCAACACGCCCATACAAGAAGCATACATCGTGGGCAGCACCGTAGGCATGAGTGCCGTGGGATTGAAACCAATTGTGGAAATACAGTTCTGCGACTACATGTGGACTGGCCTGAACCAACTGGTGACCGAGCTTTCCAAATCCTGCTACCTCACCATGGGCAAATACCCAGTGAGCTGTGTGATTCGAATTCCCATTGGAGCCTATGGCGGAGGCGGACCCTACCACAGCGGCTGCCACGAATCAACCTTGTTAAATATTAGAGGAATAAAAGTGTGCTACCCCAGCAATGCCGCCGACATGAAAGGCTTGATGAAAGCCGCCTGGCACGACCCAAACCCCGTAGTGATGCTCGAACACAAGGGGCTGTACTGGAGCAAAAACCCCGGCACTGAAGATGCCAAATGTATAGAGCCAGACGAAGAGTATATCCTCCCTCTTGGCAAGGCCATTACCGTGTTGGCGGCTTCCGCAGAATCAATGGACAATGGCGAAAGCCTTTGCATTATCACGTACGGCATGGGGGTTTATTGGGCAAAAGCTGCTGCCAAAAACTATCCCGGCCAAGTTGAAATAGTGGATTTGCGTACCCTAAGCCCTCTCGACGAAGACTATGTGATGGACACCGCCAAACGCCACGGCAAGTGCATCATCCTCACCGAAGAGCCTGTGCTCAACAGCTTTGCTGAAAGCCTTGCCGGGCGGGTATCCTCCACCTGTTTCCAACACCTCGATGCCCCTGTGAAAGTCATTGGCTCACTCAACCTGCCCGCGGTGCCCATGAACATGCTACTGGAAAAAGAAATGCTGCCCAATGCCGACAAAGTATTGTTGGCTATTGGGGAATTGTTGGCTTGGTGAAGGGTTAGGAACTAGGCTCACACAATGCCCTCGCTCATCAAATCATGTAGATGAACAAGGCCGGCGTACTGTCCGTCCTTTAGCACCAGTAATTGCGAAATCTTTTGCTCTCGCATGGTTTGTAGGGCTTCGGCGGCAAGGGTAGAGTGGTCAATAGTTTTAGGGCTTGGGTTCATAATGTCGGCAACTTTGATACCCAAAAGAGAGTCATGTTTTTCCATCATTCTTCTCAAGTCACCGTCGGTAACAATGCCTGCTATTTCAGTCCCCTTAAGCACTACCGCAGCTCCCATCCTTCCAGCCGTTATTGAAGATATTACCGTTTTTACTTCATCAGTGGTTTGCACTGTTGGCTTTGTATTTTTCAGTATATCCCCCACACGCAAGTATAATCTTTTGCCCAAAGCACCACCCGGGTGGAAGCGTGCAAAATCTTCGGAACCAAACCCACGACATTCGAGCAAAGCAACTGCAAGTGCATCGCCCAACACCAACTGTGCTGTAGTGCTGCTAGTGGGAGCCAAATTATGCGGACAAGCTTCTTTATCCACCGTGCAATCCAAAACCAAGTCAGCATGGTTGGCAAGGTAAGAATCCGTATTGCCCACCAAAGCTATCAGTTTATTGCCGCCTTGTTTCAGCAGGGGAGTCAGCAGTTTTATTTCAGCCGTGTCACCGCTTTTTGATATACATAAAACGGTGTCGCCCTGCTGTATCATTCCGAGGTCGCCATGCACTGCATCCGCTGCATGCATAAAGAGGGCTGCTGTGCCAGTACTGTTGAGTGTGGCCGTTATCTTCTGGGCTATGTTGGCACTTTTGCCAATGCCAGTCACCACTACCCTACCATTGGATTGGAGAATATGTAAAACTGCCTTTGCAAAACCATTAGTTAATTTTGGCAGCAAACCTTTGATAGCATCCGCTTCCAGTGAAATGGTAGTGTGTGCGTTTCGTAAAATTTCTTCTTCGCTTAGCATATATGTTCAGTTAGTCACTAACAGTTTGGCTACATTGGTTTCTGTGCCATCAGCATTGGTGCTGAGGATAAGATAAACTCCTGTACGAACCCGTTCGCCTTTATAGTTCTTACAATCCCAAGTGGCAGTGCCGCCGTTGGCCTTGGTTTCATATACCAAATTGCCTGCAACATCAGTTATTTTTACAGTGGCATTGGCCACCAGATTTCGCACAGCTACTGAGCCTGAAAAGGTCTCTCGCACTGGATTTGGGTAGCAATATACTTCAACATGTGTTTCACCCCCTAACATGGCATCGCCTTGATAGGAAACTATTCCTTTGTCGGTCCCAAAATATACTTTCCCTGTTTTTTGGTTGATGGCAATGCGTTGAATAAAATTAGAAATGAGGGGTGAATTGTCCATATTGAATGATTGCAAAATTTTCTGCCCATCAGGCGAAACTAAATAGGCTCCGCTGCGAGTGCCTACCCATTTGCGGTTGCCTGCATCCACTGCTATGCAGTTGATGGCTGCTTCTCCGAAAAGGTATTGTGGCTTCTTTGTTTTTTCATCAATAATAATAATTTGCTGAGCATCGTAGTTTTGGGTGGAAAATACATTGCCAGGCGAATAAAAAACGGTGAGCCCCTTGCCTGTTCCTACCCACAAGTTACCATCGTGGTCTTTGGTCACACAACCCACATCTATACTGGGCAACCTGCCATTGCCCACGTCTGTATTCAATGACTTGTATTGGTCGTCAAATGGATTTTCGATAGTATTGTTGTCTTTGTACACAACCAACCCTTTTCCTCTCATCGCTAACAGCCATTTTTGGCCATAATCATCAATCGTAATATCGAGCAGCGGGTCTTGTTGGGTGACCAAGGAACCTATCGAAAAGCTGTACCACTTCTGGGCCTTTGTAAAAACGGAAATGGGCTTGCTATGGCCGGGGTTGCTCACCCATAAGTTACCATCATTGTCATATACCAAGCCACCCACCTGAAAAGTACGGAAGCCCCCCGACCGCATACTATCGAGAGTGCTATTGGTGGGGTCGAATGTTTTCTTTAAAGCATCGTTCTCCCATTCCACCAAGCCCGAACTGAATGACGCAACAAACACATGTGCATCATTGTTGGGGTCAATAGCCACCTTCCAAAAATCTCGCATGTCTTTCAGCGGTGTATTGTCCAAATTGTAATTCACCCAAGACTGACCATTGTAGTGAAAAAAGCCATCGTTCCCATAGCGGCCAATATAGTTTTGGCTTATTCCTCCAGTGGCCACCCACACGCGTTTGTCGGTCACCTGTATATCAGTAACAGAAGCCGACCCGGGACCATTGGGCGTAAGGAAATCTATCCCTCCAACCTTCCGAGTTATTACCACACCCAAATAGCTTGAACAATGGAAAATATCTCCTTTGAAGCTAAGCATCGCTTGCTTTATGTAGCGTTCGCTTGTGCCACCGTTCACGCCATTTTCATCGCCTATAGCCACTGTGTCTGTTCTTGTTATTACTAGTTTGTTTTGATTTATGGTAATATAATTTATTCCGGCCTTAACTCCACCTCCCCATGCCTGCCAGTTTTGCTGGTCGTACACTTGCACTATGCTGTCTTTGCCTGCATAAATTTTGCCTTTGTATGCTATCAATCCGCGGCATTGGTTGTTCATCACAAAATGATTCCAGAGATTGAAATCAGCTAGGTTGGGGCTGTTGATTGGAGCCGAAATAATACCTTGCGAAGTGCTTGCATAAATGGAATCGCCCGATATAGCCGTTCCACTCACATCCACGTTTTCGCCACTTGCTCCCAGGTTTTGATACGATTCTACTGATTCCTTTTTGTCCAAATCAATCTTCACGATACCAAAGCTGCAACTGAGGTAAGCGTACTTGCCATTGAACCAAATGTCGTTCACCTTTTTGGTGCCAAGAATGGAGGTGCGAAGTATGTCGGGAATATTGTAAAAACGGTTGCCATCATACAGGTCAATATCGCTGTTATCGTAGGCAATCAATAGTTCCTTGCGGTCGGGTTGCCAAGCTATGCGGCTTATGCTTATCTGCGACATGCCCTGCACCTTGGTGTAGGTCTGCACCTCCCCTGAATTCATATCGTAGCTATACAGTCCACTCGTGGTGCCTACATAAGCTAGGTCTTCTGCTTCGCATACTGTGGTACTGTTTTTATATGGAAGATGAATCCTCCAGTTACCAAGTTTTTGGGCATTGCCATAGAGCCCGAATGCCAAAGTCATTAATAAACAAAATCTTTTCATTTCGTGCTGCGAATTTACTTGATAGCAACGGAAGGGTTCGGAAAATATTGTGTTTGGGCTGAGAACTTTTTTTATTTGCTGCAATGTCCCTGCTGTCAATTTAGATCGTCTTTGTCTCGCGGAGCCTTGTCACGCTGAGTGAGCATGCTTCACTGAATATCGCGGAAGCCTCGATTCCGTATCTGCATTAGCCAATCGTTTTGTCAGGTTAAGAAATCCTGATTGCTAGTGGAGTGTAGCCATATTGTATAGGCTTATGAGTCATACAAATATTAATAATAGTTGTGCATATTTTGGACTGAAACATAATAGGTAGTGGTGTTATCCCTCAATCTCCTCTAACACCATTCTAGCTTCCACTATCCCAGACACATTGGCAATGGAAACACTCAGGTTCTTGGTCGTTTGTTTCATGCGATAGCGGGCTGGGTAGGCTGATATATGTTCTATTATTTTTCCAAACAAAACGCTTTCGTAATAGCTGCTTTGCTGGTTGGTAGGGAAATAGCAGGTGAGTTCTTTCTTTGATAAAATAACTCGTGATAATTGTAGGCTTTGGGCGGCCCATTTCAGTTTTACAGCATCTGTCAAGTCTATTACCTGTGGTGGCAAAGCCCCGAAACGGTCTTTGAGTTTTTCCTTGAAAAACAATAGATCTTTTTCTGTTTCGATGGAGGCAAGCTCGCCATATAAACTGAGTCGCTCTTGGTTGCTCCTCACATAATGATCGGGCAACACCAGTTCCAGGTCTGTTTCTATATTCACATCCTTGTTCACTGGCTTTGGAGGCTCATCTTTGAACAAATCCTTGAACTCAAAATCTTTGAGCTCCTGTACCGCTTCATCCAATATTTTGTGATACATTTCGTAACCAATCTCGGCAATGAAACCACTTTGTTCAGCCCCAAGCAGGTTGCCACTTCCGCGTATATCCAAATCTCGCATAGCAACATTAAAACCATTACCTAGGTCACTGAACTCCTCGATGGCCGATAGTCGTTTGCGGGCATCTTCGGTCATGCCTGCAAAGCCTGGAATCATTAGGTAGCAGTATGCTTTCTTGTTGCTTCGGCCTACACGTCCACGCATTTGGTGTATATCACTGAGGCCATACATATGGGCATTGTTGATGAGGATGGTATTGGCATTGGATATATCTAAACCACTTTCGATGATGGTGGTAGCAACTAACACGTCATAATCACCCTCCACAAATTTTATCATCACTTCTTCCAGTTCGTGGCCCTCAAGTTGGCCATGGGCTATGCCAAACCGAACAGTAGGGCATAGTGCCCGAAGTTTATCCGCTAGGTCATAGATATCCTTCACCCTGTTGTGAATCACAAAAGCCTGTCCGCCCCTTGATACTTCCTCGTTGATGGCATCTCTTAGTAAGTCATCGTTCACTTGATGCACTTCGGTAGTCACAGGCTGGCGGTTGGGTGGCGGGGTATTTATTATACTTAAATCCCTTGCACCCATCAAGCTGAAATGCAAAGTGCGGGGAATAGGTGTAGCTGTAAGTGTTAGCGTGTCCACATTCACCCGCAGTTGCTTTAGTTTCTCTTTACTCGTCACCCCAAATTTCTGTTCTTCGTCCACCACCATCAGCCCCAGGTTTTTGAACTGAACATCTTTACTCAGTAGCCGGTGAGTGCCAATAAGTATATCTATACGTCCGTCTTTTGCCCGTTTCAGTATATCTTTTTGTTCGGTCGCGGTACGAAAGCGGTTGATGAAATCAATGTTCACTGGAAAACCTTTGAGCCGCTCTTTGAACGTACGGTAATGCTGACTTGCCAAGATAGTGGTTGGAACTAAGATGGCTACCTGTTTGCTATCACAACAAGCCTTGAAAGCTGCACGGATTGCCACTTCCGTTTTGCCAAAACCCACATCACCACATATTAGTCTGTCCATTGGGTGCGGACTTTCCATATCCCGTTTGAAATCTTCCGTGGCCTTTGCCTGGTCCGGCGTGTCTTCGTATATGAAACTGGCCTCCAATTCCGTTTGCAAATAATTGTCTGGACTATATTCAAAACCCGGCTGCGACTTGCGGGCAGCATATAGTTTGATAAGATCGCGGGCAATGTCTTTTACCTTGTCTTTGGTCTTGGCTTTTAGTTTATCCCAGGCATCACTGCCAAGCTTATTCATACGGGGTTCGGTGCCGTCCTTGCCCACATACTTGCTTATCTTATCAAGGCTGTTAATGGTTACATATAATAAATCATTATCACGATATACAAGCCTTACCGCTTCCACACGGCTGCCACCCATCTCCATTTTTTCAAGCCCCGCAAACTTGCCAATGCCATGATCCACATGTACGACAAAGTCGCCTGGTTTCAGTTCCCGGAGCTCTTTTAGGGTAATGGATTTGGTGCGTGAATAGCGTTCCCTTGTTTTATACTTGTAGAAACGGTCGAAAAGCTGGTGGTCGGTGTAGCAGGCCAGTTTCAGGTCGTGGTCAATGAAGCCCTCGCTGATGGCATGAAACACAGGCTCAAACTGCACTTCGGGGTCAAGGTCGTCGAAGATGGCGTATAATCTTTCCACCTGCTTGCCTGAATCAGAAAACACCAAATTGGTATATCCTTTTTTTGTGTTTGCTTTTAGATCGTCTCGAATTAGGTCGAAGTTTTTATGAAAAGTTGGTTGAGGGGATTGGGTTACATGTACCTCTCCCATACTCCTCCCCCCAAGAGAGGTAAAATATTTTCGTGTTCCAAATTCTACTAGCTTGAAATTGGTAATGCCCATTTCAAAATCTTTTTTAGATAAAAAAAGCTCACTTGCAGGTATCTCAAATTCCTTTTCGTCGGAGGTGGTAAAGTGTATAAGTTGCCCTGCCGCTTTTTCGTTTATTTTTTCTAATACAGCCAGGCCAGCGGTCAGGTCCTTACTCCAAATAATGGTTTCCTTAGATAGGTAATCGAAAAACGTTTGTCGAGTCTGCTGGATAGCTGCCGTTTGCACATTGGGCACCAATGAAAAAAAATCCATGCGGCGAGTACTGAGTTGGTCACTGGGGTCAAATTCGCGAATGCTTTCAATTTTATCTCCATCCAACTCTAAACGAAAAGGCAGCGGATTGCTGAAAGAAAATATATCTACAATGCCACCACGTATGCTGAAGTAGCCAGCTTCATATACAAAGTCAGCCCGCTCAAAATGATGCTCTATCAGAAACTCGAGAAAAAACTCGCTATCCAAGGTGTCGCCTACTTTTAGTTCATAGGTGCTTTTCCTTAGTTCGCTCTGTTCCAACACTTTTTCGGCAAGGGCTTCTGGATAGGAAATGAGGAGGGGAATTACCTCACCTCTGCCCCCTATTATAGCAGAGGGGGAAGGCTTTGACAATAAATTCAATATCTCCGCTCGTTGCAATATATTGCTATTGTCAGTTTGTTGGTATTGGTAGCTTTTGCGAAAAGATGATGGGAATACATGCACAGCTTTTCCTTCCAGTAGGTTGCTCAGGTCTGATGCCAAATATTCGGCCTCTTCTATGTTATTTACTATAAAAAGACAGGGTTGCTTATATTCTTGATAAAAACAAGCGGCCATAACTGCCCCGCCAGCTCCGGCAAAACCGGCGAGGTGAACTGACCCTTCTACTCCGCTCAGGGTAAGATTTTTCAGGGTATCAGTTTTGTGCTTGGCCAACGCTGCTGCCAATGCCTTCTGCTGCTCACGGCCTTTGAAAGCTTCGAGCAGTTCGGATAATTTCATAAAAAGGGCTGCGAAGGTAGTATCACCGAAATGATAGCGTTTGACCATAAGTACTCAGGGTGTATATTGAATAAATCTAAAATCTGAATAAACAAAATATTTTAAAAAGCTCAATTAATGCTTTATTTTTGCGAAACCAAATGTTTAAGAAACTGTAACAAAAACATTAACTAAAAAGATGAAAAGATTTACACTTGCTGCCATTATTAGCCTATCAGCCATAGCGACCAAAGCCCAACAATGGGGGGACTACACCTTGTATGCCACCATGAATGGCACAACAGCCAACTTGCTCGACACCAATGGAACTATTTTCAAAACTTGGAACTTGACTGGTAAAACTGGTTACAGCACTTATTTGGCTCCTGGTGGAACATTGGTGAGGACTGTTTCTAAAACCGGAAATTCGTTTAATGGTGGACCCATCTGTGGGCAGGTGCAAAAGGTAGACTGGAGTGGAAACATTGTGTGGGATTTTGTGTATAGTACGAACGAATACTGCACCCACCACGATATATGTCCAATGTCTAACGGTAACGTGTTGCTGATAGCCTACGAACGCAGGTCACCTGCTGAAGCTACCCAAGCTGGTGGTACGAAAGCTATTGAACTTTGGCCTGATAAAATTGTGGAGATTCAGCCTACCGGAACTACCACTGGAAAAGTGGTGTGGGAATGGAAAGCATGGGATCATTTATGTCAAAATATAGATCCCACCAAAGACAATTATGTAACAAGTATATCAGACCATCCCGAACTATTAAATATCAATTACAAAAACCAAAAGGACTGGCTGCACATGAATGGCGTGGATTATAATCCAATAAAAGACCAGATAGTTTGGAGCTCCCACAATACGAACGAATGGTATGTGATTGACCATAGCACCAACACGACAGAAGCTGCTACCCATAGCGGGGGCAACTCTGGAAAAGGTGGTGATATATTATATCGTTGGGGGAATCCAGCGGCTTATAGTGCCGGTGGCAATGCTATACTGAATGTGACCCACGACGCACACTGGATACCTGAAGGTTGCCCCAATGCAGGCTATTTGGTAGGCTTCAATAATAAAGGTGTGTCGGCTAGCAAATCGTCGGTGGATCAAGTGGACCCACCCGACAGCAGCTACTGGTATAAATATACAGCTGGTAGTGCATTTACTCCAACAGGCTACGACCTTCGCCATGCCTGCAATGGATACACCAGCAATATGGGAAATAGCCAGCAACTACCTAATGGAAATATGCTGGTTTGCATTGCCCTTAGTGGAAGTATTTACGAAGATGACCCCAGCGGCATCACCATTTGGAGTAAAACGATTACAGGTATGGTGCCTCAGGCATTCCGTTATTCAAAATGTTATGCTGACAACGCCGCACCAGCTACACCAACAATAGTAGGCAACAGCACCGAACTGTGCAGTAGCACCGCAACCACTTATCAATGGTATGTGAATGGTGAAAAGATTTCAGGGGCTACTTCGCCGACATATACTCCCACCCAATCGGGCAACTACCTCGTGCGAACTACCGATGCCAACGGCTGTGTGTTTGTATATTCAACTGCGACCAAGTTCACGGTAAGTGGCAATATAGGATTGGCCAAACCAGCGAATTTATCGGCTATCACTATTTATCCAAACCCAAGCACAGGCATGGTGAATATTGATTTCAACGGACAACTAATGACTACTATTTTATTTGAAGTTTTTGAGGCTTCGGGCAGAAAGATTGCAACAGGTAAAAACACCAATCAAGTAGATTTATCGACTACCGAAAACGGAATTTATTATCTCGTTATCTCAGCCGACAATGCAGCTTCCATCACTAAAAAAATAAGTGTCATTAAATAATATGAACAAACTTGCATTCGTAACAGTAGCTATCTGCCTCGCAAATATTGCCGTAGCCAAAAAAGTAAAATTTTCGGTGGACATGACAGGGCAAACTATAATGAATACTGGCATTCATGTTACCGGTGATTTTCAAGTTGCGGCTGGCTTTGCTGGCGATTGGGACCCTGCGGCTACATCCATGACAAAAGAAACTTCCGACACCAATATCTATACAGTGGTGGTGGATATTCCTGCGTTCAAAAAATATGAATACCGTTTTGTGAATGGTGACCAGAGTTATGAGGTGGAAATCATTCCTGAGCCTAGCAGGGTTGGCTACGACTTCAACGACAACCGTTGGCTGTATGTGGATTCGTTGCGAAATGATACGGGCTTTGTGGGTGCCATCCGCTTTGGTGAAAATGCCCCTGCCGGACTAAGGCTCATCCGATTCAAAGTGGACATGCGAAAGAATATGCCTGTTGATTCAAAAGGGATGCACGTGGTGGGAGGATTTCAAGGAAATAATCCAGCCGAAACTAGGCTATATTCTTTTGGTAACGAACTGTACGAAATTATCCAGTATGTGAGTAAAGGGGCTGTCAATTTTAAGTATGTAAATGGCAACTCGGCAGCTGGCTATGAATCAGTACCCACAGCTTGCAACGTGGCAGGCAACCGTGAAGTGATTGTGAGTTCGGACACGGTGCTTGATGTGGTTTGTTTCGCCTCCTGTGGTTCTTGTTTTGGGGTTGGGATACAGCCCTTCTACTTCACTCAGGGAGACATACAATTTGTTGAAATTTATCCGAATCCATTCACTGATAAAACCACAGTTTCATTCGGTGGAAAGCTACCCGAACAACTTCGTATTTTGGATGTGATGGGCAAAGAAATATACATTCAAAAAAATATAAAGCAAAACCAATTCCCCTTGGATATGTCATCGTTGGAAAAGGGCATTTACCTGTTGGAGGCAATAAATGGAAATGCTAGGGAGGTGACCAAGTTGGTAAAAGAATGAAATTGTTCACCTCATTGCGAGGGCTTAAGAAGATGTTGAAGCATCAAGAAGCAACTGAAGCCCGAAGCAATCTGATTGTTTTGACCGTCATTCTTACTATCTTTTTTGTCACACAATCAAAGGCTCAAAATTTCTATAACAAAGACAGCATCCAAACCATCGAACTGCAGTTTTCCGAAGCCGACTGGGATACTAAACTTGACACCGCCAAACTGGGAAGAGAAGGAGTGTTGATGGCTGCATGGATTAGGATAAACGGTGTGCAACTGGACAGCGTTGCAGTGAAATACAAAGGTAATAGTTCGTTTGACAGGAGCTACAAAAAGAACCCCTTGAATATTGACCTTGACACGTACAAGAATCAAAACTTTCAAGGCTTATCATCCATCAAACTGAGCAATTGCTATGCTGACCCAAGCATGATTCGCGAAGTGTTGGCCTACGATATTTTGGCCAATTACATGGATTGCCCACGAGCCAATTTTGCCAAAGTATATATCAATGGCAACTACATTGGACTATACTCCAATACCGAAAGCATCAACAAAAAATTCTGTGCAGAACATTTCAATTCGTCTGGCAACACGTTTGTGAAATGCAACCCAATAGTGAAGCCCGGGCCGAA
>SHWZ01000079.1 GCA_009693575.1 Flavobacteriaceae bacterium
GATATCCATGCCCGAATCGAAGACAAGTTTGCCGACCAACTGGCGGTAATGCACTCTAACAAAAGCCAGAACCTGCGTTTCAGGACGGTGGCCGATTTTGAAAGTGGGGCTTGCAGCATACTCATCGCTACCGACATTGTAGCCCGTGGCTTGGATGTTTCAGCAGTATCACACGTTATCAATATGGATGTGCCGGCAGTGGCCGAAAACTATATCCACCGCATTGGGCGAACAGGCAGGGCTGACAAAAAGGGCAATGCAATAACCTTTATCACAGAAGCAGACCAAGAATACAAACTGAAATTGGAGACCTTGATGGGTTTAAAAATTCCAATGGAGAAAATGCCAGAGGAGGTTGAAGTCTCAACCATTTTAACGCAAGATGAAATGCCTGTGGTGAACATGAAAACAATAGAGGTAAGGCGACCCAAAGTCGAACGGGGAGCATCCTTTCATGAGAAATCGGAGAAGAACAAAAAGGTGAACATCAAAGTATCTCGTGCCGATAAGATGAAACTGAAGTACGGCAAAAAGTATAAGAAGGAACACCGGAATTAATTGCTTAAAATGAAAAACTGGATAGTGATTACTACATTCTAAATACCCTTTACCTTTGCCTTATGAATATTAGATTGACTTTTCTGTTGCTTATGACTGCGTTTTTCTCGTGTGGTAGTGGCGGCAGCTCGGACAGTAAGGGCAAACCCAGTGGCCACCTTATCGAAGGCAAGTTCAAATCCCATGCAGGCTTCACCAAAGTGATACTGGAAGAGATAGATCCTTCAGGCCTCAAACCTATTGACAGTACTCAGATAAGCGATGATGGGAGCTTTACTATGCGTGGAAGACCCAAGGGGGGCAGCTTTTATTTGTTACGTTACACAGGTGGTGATGTGCCTCTTTATCTTGATTCTACCATCAAGGTTTCTTTGACAATAGACCCTTCTACTCCCGACGAATACGAAATGGCCGGCAGCCCTGAAAACATTCGAATGAAAGAGGTAATTGAGATAGGCAAAAACGGCTATAAGAAAGTGAACGAGCTGCAAAAAAGCTTTCAGAACAAGGAGCCCAACGACTCGTTGGAAAAGGTGTTTCAGCAAATGTACGCAGACATAATGACCGCCCGCAAAAAAGAACTGGAAATGTATATCACCAAAAACATCCCATGCGAAGCTGGTTTGTTTGCCGCCATTTTCATGCTGCCAAGCAATGGCGACCTTCCCGGGAATGTGCGTGAAAACTATGCTTTTTTTGATGAGATGGACACCAAGTATCAGCCAAAGTACAAGACCAACAAACATTTTGTGATGATACATAATGTGGTAGAAGGCATACGCAGCACAGCTATCGGCAATGTAATGGCCGACATCACACTGCCCGACACAGCGGGCAAGACTTTCAAGATATCATCTTTGCGTGGTAAATATGTATTGGTCGATTTCTGGGCATCATGGTGTATGCCTTGCCGTGCTGAAAACCCAAGTGTTTTGAAAGCATACAAAATGTACCACGATAAAGGATTTGAAGTGGTGGGTGTATCTCTCGATAATGATAAGAACCGCTGGAAGGCAGCCATTGCTAAAGACGGCCTCACTTGGATGCATATAAGCGAACTGAAAGGCTGGCAAAGCAGTGTGTGTCAAAAGTTCAATGTGAGTTCTATACCTTTTTCGATTTTGCTTGATAAGGATGGTCGGATATTGGCGACCAACCTACGCGGAGAGATGCTTGATGAGAAACTGAAAAGCATTTTTGAGCAGTAAAAATGGGAATAGAAATAGCCCCAAGTATAAACAAAAAAAAGCAGCTAATTAGCTGCTTTTTTTGTTATTATTTACATAGGAAATAGCATAGATTCAATCCAACTTAATTTTTGTCCGGATTGTTCACAATGTGGAAACGGATAGTGGTGTTCAAGATAATATCATCATCATCTTTCTCTTCCTCTAATTCTTTGCGTTCTTCTTCAGTCATGTTGCCGCATTTCCGCACTTGTACCTCTTCTCCTTCTCCAGTTAGTATCACTTCATCTTCGCCAACATAGTTGAGGGCGGGAGTGTAGGTGTATGAGTACCCCGCTTTTGGTGCGTTTGCTGGTCGAATCTGAGCCTGCTTAACCACTTCACTCTTTGCAAAATGATTGGCTTGTTTGCTAATCAAAGCAGCCTCATCCGATTCATATTGATTCAAATTGAGGTTGTAGATTTCATTCATGTACAAATTCACGTCAACAATACGGTTGATTACTTTGGTTTTTTCTCGGTTGCAGGCTGAGAAAATGCCCAGTACCGAAGCACAGATAGCGACTATATAAATTGATTTGTTTTTCATGGCTTTGTTTGTTTAAGGTACAAATGTAGTTGCGAAACGTTACGGTGAAGTGTAAAGTTAAATATCAATACCCACCTTCAGGTTCAACATATATGCAAAGCAGATGGAATCTAAATCGGTGCTCAAAATGAAGGTGCCATGTGGTAGCCTAGTCTAACTTCCATGTCCATAATCATTTTGTCATGATTTAGTGCATTACCAACTTGGTTTATAGTTTCGGGTGTTGATGAGGGCTTCGCAGTTCATGAGTTGTCTTGCAGGTGCATGCTGCCAAAATAGCTAAGGCAGTTCCTCCCTGCCTTCCCATTTATCTACCACAACAGTCGCTAGGCAGTTGCCCAGCACATTCACACTTGTGCGGGCCATGTCCATGAGGGCATCAATGCCAAGGATGGCGAAGGCTTTATGCGAATCAATATGCAAGCCCATCCTTAGGCCAAGGTCGTCGAGGGTGGTGACAAGTATAACAAATGAAGCCCCTCGAACGCCCGCCACTCCCTTGCTCGTAAGCATAAGTATCAAGCACATTTCTATCTGCTGAGGAATGGTCAAATCAACTCCACAAACCTGAGCTACAAATACCGAAGCAAGCGAAAGATATAAGGTTGTACCATCCAAGTTAAAACTATAACCAGTCGGTATTACGAAGGAAACTACTTTACGAGGGATGCCATATTTTTCCATATTCTGCATAGCCTTGGGCAAGGCGGCTTCACTAGTGGCTGTGGCAAAGGCTATACTTACTGGTTCGGTCACTTGATGGATGAATTTCTTAAAATCCAATTTTACCAAAAAACCTATTGGAACAAGCACCAACAATACAAAAACAATAAGTGCCACATACAATGTGATGACAAGCATGGCCAAATTTTGCAGCATGCCAGTGCCCATTGAAGCCACTGTGCTAGCCATTGCACCTGCTACCGCCAAAGGGGCAAGGTACATTACCACATTCGTGAACTTGAACATCACTTCACTCAGACTTTCGCAAAAGCCCAGCATGACTTCTTTGTGCTTGCCCTTGGTGAGGCTCAGGCCAATACCAAACAATATACTAAAAACAACGACTTGCAACACCTGTCCTTCAGCTACGCTCTTGGCTATGTTTTCAGGAAATATTTCAGTAATAAAATCATGGTCTTTTTTGGCGGTTAGGTATTTGTCAGCCTTTTGTTCTTGAGCTGCTTGCACCTCTACAACCGCACCTTTTCCCGCCCCACTAATGTTGATAGCGGCAAGCCCCACCGCTAATGCAAGTGTGGTTACCAATTCAAAATAAATGATGGCTTTCAATCCCATCCGTCCTACCGATTTTATATTTCCATGTCCAGCTATTCCGACCACCAAGGTAGCAAATAAGAGAGGAGCAACAATGGTTTTTATCAGTCGCAGGAATATATCGCTCAGTCGTTTTAGTTCCAGGCTTATGGTTGGAAAGTCTTTGCCCAATTCGATTCCAAGAAGCAATGCCACAAGTATCCAGCCCGTGAGCGATTTTCGTTCAAATGCATACCATATAGCAAACCCCAAAAAAACCCAGCGTGAAACTTGCCTTACCAACCTTGGTACTTCGGCCATGCCGTTGCTGGCCATCAACCACAGTACAGCAGCTATAGTGAATGTAGCAATAACCCAAAAGCTTGGTCGGTATAGTATCTTTTTTGCCATTGTATGTTCTTGTTGATTTTACAAATTTTGTATAATCGTTCAGAAATTTATTTCAGAAATCGTACTTCCAGAATTACCTCTGCTGCATCATCTTGTCAAAATTTTGCAAATACATTTTGGCCATTTCAAACTCAGGGAACAAGGCCAGTGCCGCTTGAAATGCTTTCTTACCATCAGCAGGTTTCCCTTCTTGTATATCAATAAATGCCTTGAGGTTAAACGCCGCAGGACGAAGCGGAACCATCTGTGCAAAGCCTTGTTCTTGATTCTGTATTTCGATGCTGTCTTTGTCGGTTTCCTTGCTTGCAAATACTTTTTCGAGTGCAACGCGGGCAGTTTTCAAATCGCCTTTTGCAAATATGAATGCAGCAGTTTTGTATTGAAATTTCATTCGCTTAGTCATGTCGAAAAGTTTGCGATTTAATTCAAGGCTTTCTTCCATGTCACCCATGCGTTCGTGTGCCACTGCGTTCACTTCTAAGGCATGTAAATTAGAAGCATTTTTCTTCAATATTTTTTCGCTCACTAGCAATGCACTCCGCACTTGGTTCACTTTTACGTACAAGTCGGCAAGGGTGTCGGCATAGGTTGCGTAGCGTGCACTGTCCTCCACCAGCATATAGTTGATGGTGTTGATAGCAGTGTAGTTGTCCTCGTTTTCTAAGGCCATGCGGTAGGTTTTCTCTAAGATGGCATTGCCACCTCCCGAACTTGTTTTCTTGCCATCGCCGCAGGCCGTGAGGCAGACAGCAGCAGTTAATGCGAATATAGATTTATTAAATTTCATACAAGGTAAAAATAGCTTGCAAACATACGAATGAAGGAACAACAAAAGCCAAATGCAGGCTTCCGAACATTGTTACTTCCGAGGGCCACGTGGCCTATCTGTTCGTCCTCGGCCTCCCTCTAGCCTTGGTCCGCCGCTTGGTCTGTCAGGTCTTCTTGGGCCGGGTCTTCCGCTACCGCTCATCCTTTTTTTAGGCTGGTATTCCGGCCCTTTTCCTAGAAAAGCTGGCAACTCCCCTTTTGGTACTGGATTGCCCAGCAAAGTTTCTATTGTTCCAAACTTGCCATGTTCTCTTTCGCTGATGAACGTATAAGCAGTACCATCACTTTGAGCCCTGGCTGTGCGGCCAATCCGGTGCACATAGTCTTCGCCATCGTTGGGCACATCGTAGTTCACCACCAAGTCGATATCTTCTATGTCTATGCCTCGGCTTAATATATCCGTAGCCACCAAAAAGTTTAACTTCTTGTTTTTAAAATTCATGAGCACCTGTTCACGTTCGGATTGTTCAAGATCTGAATGTATTTCGGCAATACTGAATTTAGCTCTTTGAAGCTCACGGTTCAGTTGTTTTACATTTTCTTTTTTACTGCAAAAAATCACCACACTCTTAAATTCTTTCTCGCCAAGCAGATACTTCAGTAGCGGCAGTTTCTGGGCTTCGTATACCACAAAAGCCGATTGCTTTATTTTCTCAGGTGGGCGGCTGATGGCTATGTTTATCTCTGCTGGGTTTTTCAGGATAGTTCTGGCAAGGTCACGCATTTTGGAAGGCATGGTGGCCGAGAACAACAGTGTTTGCCTCTCTTTGGGCAGGTAGCCAATTATTTTCAATATATCAGCATGAAAACCCATGTCCAGCATTCGGTCAGCTTCATCCAATACCAAGTATTTCAAGCCTTTTAGTTTTACATACCCCAAATTCAAGTGGCTAATCATCCGTCCTGGTGTGCATATCACAATGTCGGCACCTTGCTGCAGAGCTCTTTTTTCTTGCTCAAATAATTTGCCATCTCCACCGCCATACACCGCAATGCCACTCACCGAAGTGAAGTAGGAAAGCCCCTCTAAAGCTTGTGCTATCTGAATTGCCAGTTCGCGTGTTGGAACGATTACTAAAGCATTGATCTCGTGGCTGTCATGGGGGTGGGTTATCAGTTGGTTCAAAAGCGGCAGCAAGAATGCAGCAGTCTTGCCTGTACCTGTTTGTGCTGATGCTATTACATCACGGCCTTCAAGTATGAGTGGCATCACCTGTTCCTGCACAGGAGTGGCCTGCTTGAAGTTCATGGCATCAATGCCGTCAAGCAGACGGGGGTCTAAGTTTAGTTCGTGAAAAGTCAATGGAAATAGTTGGAATTACTCTGAAAGTGTTGCAAGATAAGCAGTCCGCAACTTTGAGTAAGTTAGTCCTAACGTGGCGGACTATTGAAAATGCCGATTGTCACTTTCAATTTGATTTTGCCCAGAAGCAAGGAACCAAAAAATTACTATAGCTATCTTGACAAGGCTGTATCCTTTTTCTAAAAAATCTGACTTGAACATTTCTTGCTCTGCTGTCGAAGGTGTTTCGCAAACTTAATTTTAAGACATTAATTTGTTTGAGTTTGGTTGCAAGAAGATGTCTGCTTCCTCATGCCACCATCCAAATGTTCAAATTGATTTTCGAGCGAAAAATAACAAGACCACCAAAACCGATTACATTGTTGCTAACAAATAGTACATACCATTAGATATATAATGTAGAGCATCCAATGCAACCAATCGGCAAGCCTGCGTCTTCTATAGTTGTAAGTTATTATTTATGAAGGCAAAACGGGATAGAGTTTTTTATTTATTTAAGAAGGAAGTTTCCAATAATTCCATTGCAAAACGGGCTGTATTATTTGGGATAGTTTTTGGGGTATTGGCTTTGGGAACGATGGCAATTATGAAAGGCCATTGCTGATATTTCCAAAGCAGTGCAGGCTTCTGTGCATCATATGATGCCTGTGCCTAATCCATAAAAAATTTATTCGTTCTGAACCAAAAAAGGCCACCCATCTGGGCGGCCTTTTTTGGTATGTTCCTGCGGAGATGGCAGGGGTGAGGTCTTACTTAAAAGCCTTCTTCAACTTATCAATGTAGTCTAGTTTTTCCCATGTGAAAAGTTCCACTTTTTTGGTGAGTTTCTTTCCATCAGGGCTGTTGAATGATTTGGTAACAGTTTCATTCTTGCGACCCATGTGTCCGTAGCTGGCTGTTTCGAGGTACATAGGTTCACGCAATTTCAGGCGGGTTTCAATAGCATAAGGACGCATATCGAATACCTCTGAAAGTTTGTTGGCCAAGTCGCCATCGCTTATGGTTTTGTTGCCCTTGCCTTTCACTTTGCAAGTGCCATAGGTGTTCACAAACAAACCAACTGGCTTGGCTACACCAATGGCGTAAGCTACCTGCACAAGCACTTGGTCGCAGAGACCGGCAGCCACCATGTTTTTAGCCATATGACGAGTTGCATAAGCAGCACTGCGGTCCACTTTGCTTGGGTCTTTGCCGCTGAATGCACCACCGCCATGAGCACCTTTTCCACCGTAGGTATCCACAATGATTTTACGTCCGGTCAATCCGGTATCACCATGTGGTCCGCCAATTACGAACTTCCCGGTAGGGTTGATGTGGTAAGTAATCTTGTTGGTAAAAAGCTTTTTGTACTCAGGATAATTTTTGATGACACGGGGTATCAGAATCTTCACCATGTCGTCTTTTATTTTGTCAAGCATGGCCTTATCTGCGGCTACTTCGTCTTTGGCCGAACCAGTCTTTGGCTTCACAAAATCATCGTGTTGTGTGCTGATAACGATTGTATCAATACGTTGTGGCTTGTGGTCGTCATTGTATTCAATCGTCACTTGGCTTTTGGCATCTGGTCTCAGGTATTTGATTGCTTTTCCTTCGCGGCGAAGTTCGGCAAGTTCTTTCAAAAGAATGTGAGCCAAGTCCAAGGCAAGCGGCATGTAGTTACTGGTTTCGTTGGTGGC
>SHWZ01000080.1 GCA_009693575.1 Flavobacteriaceae bacterium
GAAGCTGGACATATTTTGGCTGAGAAAGGCATTGATGCGGAAATAATAAATATACATACCATAAAACCATTGGATGCAGAAGCCATACTGAAAAGTGCGGCCAAAACCCGCTGTGTGGTGACTGCAGAAGAACACCAAAGGAATGGCGGCCTTGGCGACACCATAGCTCAACTGCTGGCCATGCACCAACCGACGCCGCAAGAGTATGTGGCAGTGAACGACAGCTTTGGCGAAAGTGGCACCCCTGAAGAGCTGCTAACTAAATATGGACTTGACACAGTGAATATTGTGGAGGCGGCTTTGAAGGTGGTGGGGAGGAAGCAGTAATTCGTTTCCCGATAGCTATCGGGACGTTAATTAGTCAATTCGGCAATTGCAATCACCGAATTACCGAATCAGCACATCACCGAATCAGCACATCACCGAATTACCGAATCAACAAATTGTCCCAAATATCCACCCTCCTGCAAATACAATTCAAGGCTGAATGGAGGCAGCGGTATGCATTGCACGGCATCTTGCTTCATGTGGCTGCCACCGTGTTTGTGGTGCAGCTTTCTGTGAGGATAACTGAGCCTCCACTTTGGAATGCTGTGTTTTGGATACTTACCCTGTTCAGTGCCGTGAGTGCTGCCGGACGTAGTTTTATCCAAGAACCCAAAGGGAGAATGTTATATTACTACGGCGTTGCTTCTCCTCAGAACATTATACTTGCACGCATGGCCTATAACTGGCTGCTGATGGTAGTATTGGTGCTTGCAAATCTACTTCTGTATTGCCTATTTATTGGCTCGCTCATACAGCATATTCCTACCTACCTGATGGTGCTGTTACTTGCCTCTGGCGGATATGCAGGGGTGCTCACCTTTGTGTCGGCCATAGCAAGCAAGGCGGGTAATAGCCACTTGCTAATGCCAGTGCTGAGTTTCCCTGTGGTGTTGCCTATTTTGTTGGTAGCCATTAAAGCCAGTAAAAAAGCGGTTGATGGGCTGGAAACTTTTTCTATTTATCAAGACCTTGGAGCCTTGCTGCTACTGAACCTTGCGGTGGCAGGAATGGCTTATGTGCTGTTTCCTTATTTGTGGAAGGAGTAGTGGCATCTTCCACCGTATTTGAAAGATAGTGTATTCGGAACTGTAGTAAATTGTCATACATGTTTTATAGCTCTCCATGAAGTATTAGACTAATTCAGAATAACCTGGGTTCGGGTTAAGGATGTGGCTAAAGCTTCTAAAACTCTGACATCTGAAACCTGCCCTGGGCAGGCCAATTGATGGGGATTAATTTGATGGAATTCTAGGCTGAGATAATTCTTTGATAAATGAATTGCCCCGTCCTTTAGGACAGGATTCATGATGCATAGCCTGGAGTAGGGCTTTAGCCACAATTTGCCTATTCGCTTAACCCGAACTCAGGTTAATAAGAATTGGTATAATTTGGGAGCGTTTCCAAACAAAAAAGCCTTCCCAATTGGGAAGGCTTTTTTAGTATAGTATTTAGAAGCTTACTTCAACTTCAACACTGGCTTTAGCTTATATGTTCCACTACTTTCCTTTATTGATTCCAACGCGTCAAAATCAATGGTAAGTGTGCTGAGTGTTTTTTCTAGTTTCTTCGACACTTTTACTTTGAGTCCACTTTCATCTTGACTCGACATAGTTAATGGATAAGACACCCCAGTTACCACCACCGTATTATTTGTGCCAAGCACAAAACGGACTTCTTTTACTGTGTTTGTAGGCAAGTTGTTTGAGGTGGCTACCACGGTAGTAATTCCGTTTTGAAATTGAAGCAAATCATATACACCTTTGTTTGGGGTAAGTTCTACCCATTTGGCTGTGTCTTTGTCAAATTTTACTGATATGCCTTGGATATCGATGTTCACTTTGTCGTAAGGGCCGGCAGCATCGGTCATTTTTACTTCAAGGCTGCCGTTTTCTTTGTTGCACGATGCAAACACACACAGTGCGAATGCAAATGGGAGGATTATTTTGTTCATTTTATTAGGTACTAAGTTGTTAATGGATTTTCAGCGTCAAAGGTAGGTCCAAGAACTGTGGAAGAGTTGCACAATTGTGATTAGGAGTTGCATTATTCACACATCCACAATTGTATTAGGCTAGCTTTTCGTCAATGGCCTTTAGCTTCTTCTCGGTTTGTGCTATTTGCTTTTCTATGTAGTTCAGGTAAGAAGTTGCATTGCCTTTCTTCGTCCACAACTGTTGCTGATGGCTTAGGTACTTGGCATACTTCTCAAGCCCGCTCTTTTCAAACGCAAGAAACTTTTGTGCGATGGTTGTTTTTGTATTAATCATGTTCGTATGGTTGCTGGGCAAAAGTAGGTGGACAATGAACACCTGCTTAAACAAGTTTTGGGTAATTATGCCCATTTTTAGCCCACATAAAAACATGATTGAAGGGTTGCAACTGCTTTACCTAGGTTTTACAATAAGTAAGGCATCCGATAAATCTATCGGGGGAGGTTCTGTTTTGAAAAGGCAGCTCGTGGACACTGGGATACCAACAGTTTTGTGGAAAGTTTACTTTTAGAGTCAATTTGGATTTATCAAAAACGTAAAAACCTAACTATCAAAAGCCATTGGATGCTAAGGTTTGAAACCCATACGGGCTTTGCCATGACACAATTCCAATTTAGAACCGTTTTAATTTGAAAATAGCTTTGACAGCCTTTTGTTTTGGCGTTTCGTTCCTTAATATTGCGGCCAAATTTTGACACTTTATTTACAAAAATGTTTGAAGCACCCATTAGAGAACGCTGGATAACCGGAGATAAATCCTACGGCCAGATTTCTGACGACATTTGCAGACCCATCGAAAACCCGCCAACCAAAGCCTGGTGGGGCGGATTCACCCTCTCTTTCATCTTCTTTTGTGCCCTAGTTTTTGGCCTCACATACTCTGTATGGAACGGCTTGGGAACATGGGGAATCAACAAAACGGTGGGCTGGGCCTGGGACATTACCAACTTTGTATTCTGGATTGGTATTGGCCACGCAGGTACACTCATCTCAGCCATCCTGCTGCTTTTTCGCCAGAAATGGAGGATGAGCATCAACCGCTCAGCTGAGGCCATGACCATATTTGCGGTAATGTGTGCCGGCGTGTTTCCAATTTTTCACATGGGTCGGGTATGGAACGGCTTCTGGTGCTTGCCATTGCCCAACAACTTCGGCTCTATTTGGGTTAACTTTAGCTCCCCATTGCTTTGGGACGTGTTCGCCATCTCCACTTACTTCACAGTGTCCCTCTTCTTTTGGTACATGGGACTCATTCCTGATATCGCTACTGTGCGTGACCGTGCTAAAACCAAAATGACCAAGTTCTTCTACAACTTGCTCAGCATGGGCTGGAACGGAAGTATGCGTACTTGGATGCGTTACGAAATTGTCTGCCTCATTTTGGCAGGTATCTCTACCCCTCTCGTACTTTCGGTTCACACCATTGTATCTTTCGACTTTGCCACGTCCATCGTTCCCGGCTGGCATACTACCATTTTCCCTCCCTACTTTGTGGCTGGTGCCATCTTCTCCGGTTTCGGTATGGTGCTTACCCTTCTGGTCATTGCCCGCAAGGTGATGAAATACGAGGACTATATTACCATTAACCACTTGGATGCCATGTGCAAAGTGGTGATGCTGACAGGTACTATCGTAGGCTGTGCCTACATCACTGAGTTTTTTATTGCCTGGTATTCTGGGGTGGAATATGAACAATACGCTTTCATCAATAGGGCTACCGGCCCATACTGGTGGGCATATTGGACTATGATGAGTTGTAACTTGCTAGCTCCTCAGGTATTTTGGTTCAAAAAATTGAGGCGTCACCCCAACTTCATTTTCTTCATGTCCATTATCGTGAATATTGGAATGTGGTTCGAGCGTTTTGTAATTATTGTTACCTCACTTCACAGGGATTACCTCACATCTAGCTGGATTATGTATTATCCAACATGGGTGGAAGTATGTATATTCCTTGGCACTTTTGGATTGTTCTTCACCTGTTATTTTGTTTTCTGCAAATTGATGCCAACCATTTCCATAGCCGAAACCAAGGCTATCATGCCATTGGATCAATTGCCAATAGCAAAGAAACGAATGGCGGCAGAGGCGGCACATGCACACTAAAATAAAAGACATAAGATTTTTAGACATTAGACATAGGAAAAATAGACATTAGACTAAAGACAAAAGCATTTGAAATTCCTTATGTCTTAAATCTTACCATCTTAACTCAAAAAACCAACGATGAAACCAACCAAATTTATAGCCGGGGTATTTGATGATCCGGTATTGATAACGAGGGCTGCCCGAAAACTGCGTGAAAGCGGCGTCAGGGTTTACGATGCCTACACACCTTTCTCGGTGCATGGTCTCGACAAAGAAATAGGAATCAAGCATACGCGTTTGGGTATCGCGGCCTTTCTGTTTGGCTGCACTGGATTTTGTCTGGCTCTCTGGATGCAATCATACATGAGTTGGAGCGATTGGCCTATGGACGTGGGTGGCAAGCCAAACACCTTTGTGGTACCTACTTATGTGCCAGTTTGTTTTGAAAGCACCGTGCTTTGCACAGCCCTACTTACCATTTTTACCTTTTGGATTAAAAGCAAAATGTTTCATGGTGTAGTACCTGACCTATTTGATAATCGTCAAACAAGCGACCTCTTCATATTGGCTATTGATTCTGATAGCCACAAAAACCACTCAGCCATTGAAGGATTGCTGAAGGAACAAGGAGCATTGGAAGTTCGCCATAAGGAATTTGGCAAGAACCATACACTGATACAATAACCACTAGAGCAGATTAAGAACATGGTAAAGAATAAGAACATTGCATGGTTAGTTGCCGGAAGTTTTGCCGCCGCCATCATCATTAGCTCTTGCGGCAAAAGCCGTGGCAATGACCCAGGTACCGAATACATGCCTGACATGTACGACAGTCGGGCCTACGAGCCTATGACCCAATTGGAAGACCAGCCACATACCCTGAATCCTATGGGATTGACTATGCGTGTGCCTGCTGGAAATACGATTGCCCGTGGTCAACTTTCATACTACTATCCTTTCACCAAGGAGCAGTATGAAGAAGCCAAGGTTGCGGTAAAAATGCCAGCCTCAGTAGCCAAGACAGAAGCCAACCTGATAAAAGGAAAGCATTACTACGACATCAACTGTACGCCATGCCACGGCGAGACAGGCATGGGCGACGGACCAGTATCGGCCAAGTTTCCGCCAAAGAATATCCCATCATATGCCGATGCCCGCATCCAGACCCTTGAAGACGGCGGAATATATCACAGCATAACATACGGCAAAAACCTGATGGGAGCCTATGGCACAGTGCTGACCCCAGAAGAAAGGTGGTGTGTGGTGCAATACGTTCACTACCTGCGAAACAAAGCAAAAGGCAGTGGCGAGACCGCAGCAGCAGCCCCAGCAGATACTACCAAGAAAAACTAAGTACGCCCCTTCGACTCCGCTCAGGGTGACAATTCAAAACTCTCGAATCAACAAAGCCACGATTTAACGTATCAACAAAACAGATGGAACATCATCACATAGAAATTAAACAGGAACGCTTCGAGTTCGCAGCAAAAACCAAGCGGAAGCTTTTCATGCTGCTAGGTATTGGGCTATTGCTTGTAATTATTGGAGCCATCGGCGAAGAGTCGGGAATGCTTACCAACCGGTTATGGGCAAGTGTGCTTTTAGGGGCATATTACACCTTCTTGCTAGCACTTGGCGGTGCTGTGTTTATCGGTATTGCTTACCTCACCAATGCAGGTTGGAATACTGGCTTCAAACGAGTGCCTGAAGCTATGATGCAATATATGCCCATTGCCGGTATCATTTTGCTCATCATATTCCTTACTGGCCATGGGAATCTATATGAGTGGACTGAAAATGATGCCATGGAAGACCCGATATTAGAAGGCAAAAGCACTTTCCTAAACACAACGTTCTTTATTGGTTCTTCGGTGATATTCTTCCTTGCTTACTATTTCTTTATTCGCCGTCTGCGTGCATTTTCGCTGAAAGAAGACTTGCTCGAGGGGAATGATAAAGCTTCAGCAAAAATATTTCATGCCTGCCGCAGAATATCGGCTGGGTTCATAGTAGTGTTTGGTTTCACCTTTCCAGTAATAGCTTGGCAGTGGATGATGAGTCTTGAGCCACATTGGTTTTCTACCATCTATTCGCTCTACAATTTTGCCATTATGTGGGTGTGTACTGCCACTACCATTGCTATGTTCTGTCTTTGGCTGAAAAGCAAGGGCTACCTGAACAACATGAACGAAAACCACTTCCACGACCTTGGCAAGTTCATGTTTGCTTTCTCTATTTTCTGGACCTACATGTGGATTAGCCAATATCTGCTGATATGGTATGCCAACATACCCGAAGAAAGCGAGTACTTTACTTCAAGGGGTGTGGGAACAGCTATTCATGGTGGAAGGTTCGAGTTCCAATTTTGGCTCAACCTAATCGTGAACTTTGCTTTGCCTTTGCTTATTTTTATGAGTAGGTCTGCCAAGCGTAATCCCCGTACCATGATAGTTGCATGTGCCATTATCCTACTAGGCCACTGGAACGACTTATACCTGATGATAATGCCTGGCACTGTAGGCCAAGAAGCACCCGTAGGATTTATAGAAATGGGCATGACCATCGTCTTCTTTGTACCATTTATCTACACCACACTAGCATCACTAGCCAAGCATAACCTCATACCTGTTGGCCACCCTTACATGGAGGAGTTTGCCCACCACGAAGTGGCAGTAGCTTAAGTATACTTAAGCTAAGAAATAGGGAAAGCCCTACCATTGTGGTAGGGCTTTCTTCTTGTCAATTAATTATACGGCAAAAGGCCTTTTTGTACTCATGGTTCATTCCAACCAAAGCATCTACCTTTGCTGTGTGTCCTAAAAGGTCACCTAAACCCAATGACTTTTAGAGACCTAAACCTGAATAGAGCCCTGCTGAATGCCCTCGACGATTTGGGCATTACCCAGCCTACCACCATACAACAGCGGGCATTTGCCCCCATCATGGCGGGGCAAGATGTGTTGGGCATAGCTCAAACAGGAACGGGTAAAACATTCGCTTACCTGCTGCCTATTTTACGGCTTTGGCAATTCAACAAGAAAAAGAATCCGGAAATAATAGTGTTGGTGCCTACCCGCGAACTGGTGGCACAGGTGGTGGAGGAAGTGGAGAAACTCACGAAATACATGGATGTGGAAGTAGCGGGAGTATATGGCGGCACGAATATCAAGACCCAGATGATGGCCATACGAGCCGGGGTGGATGTGGTGATAGCCACACCAGGTCGCTTGGCCGATTTGCTTTTGAATGGAACTATTAAGACCAAGTATATTCGAAAATTAGTGATTGACGAGGTAGATGAAATGCTGAACCTCGGTTTCCGGACACAGATAAAAACGATACTGGATTTATTGCCACCTACACGACAGATGTTGATGTTTTCAGCTACTATTACTGATGATGTTCAAGTACTAATTGATTATAGTTTCAATGACCCAGTAAAAATAGAAGCTGCACCAACAGGAAC
>SHWZ01000081.1 GCA_009693575.1 Flavobacteriaceae bacterium
TCCCTTTTGTATATTGTTGTAGAAACAATATTTCTTCATATAATTTCATATCAGGAAATAATGCTTTACCCTTACCGTTGCAATATGCTTTAAATCTCATTCTGCTATGCGTTGGACAAGGCGGGGAACTCCATATAAAATCATAATTCATAAAATTATCCTGTAAATATTGATGGGCATCAGCAACAATAACCTTGTCGTTTGGATAAAAGTCTTGATATATTTTGGCAATGCTCTCATTATTTTCAACTGCGGTTACTTCTACATTTTCCCAATGTTTGCGGTTTCCTCCAATTCCAGCATATAAGTTTAAAACCCGTACTGGTGCTAACAAGCGGTTTGGCAAAATATTCCCATCAAAATGGCACATCTCCATTTTCTGGTAAAAATACAGTGTTGGGCGATAGACCAGTGTTGGGGGGCATGGGGGTGCCGGTATCTGTGCCATAGTTGTAACTGGTGCCGGGGTCTTCCCAATCCACAAAGCGGGTATACTCGCCTTGAAACCTTGCCCTGATGGTATCGGTAGCACCGCCCCTGTGCTTAGCCACTATGAACTCGGCCACGCCAACGGTGCTGTTTCCGGCCTCGTCCATTAGTTCCCCGTTCTTTTCGGGGCGGTTTATGAATATAACGATGTCAGCATCTTGCTCTATGCTCCCAGATTCCCTCAAATCACTTAATATAGGCCTTTTGTCAGCCCTTTTTTCTACATCACGGTTCAGTTGTGCTAAAGCAATAATGGGCAGGCTCATTTCCTTTGCCATTGCTTTTAGGCTGCGGCTTATGTATGCTACCTCTTGCTCTCGACTGCTGCCACGATTGTTTTCGTCTCCCTTCATCAATTGAAGGTAGTCTATCACCACCATACCCACGCTATGCTGGGCTTTTAGCCTGCGGCATTTGGCTTTAAGTGTAAACATCGTCAATGCGGGGGTGTCATCCACATATATTGGTAGGTTTCCAATTATATTTATGTTTCGGTTTATCCTTTCCCAATGTTCTGTTTGCAGTTTGCCACTATTCATGGTTTCTGAGTTAACTTGTGCCTCGGCTGATAGCAGCCTAGTGGCTAGTTCGGTACTTTCCATCTCTAAGCTGAAAAATGCCACTGGCTTTCCGCTTATTTGGGCACATGATTTTGCCCACATGAGTGCAGCACTACTATTGTGTGTCACGGTCATATCTTCCAGCAAAAACAGATGGTTGCCGTCCAATTCAAAGCCGTAGTAGTCATCCACACGGTCTTGCTCGATGGTGATGCCTGTTACCTGCCAGTTTTTAGGCTGCTTTCTGGCATAGCCTTGTTTTCGGGCTATCTTGGTGGGTATGATGTCAATATTGCCCGAAATAAAAACCCTATAATAAATTCCCGTGAACCCTATGCTTTTTATCGTTCCTATCTTGGGGGCAAATGAAGTTCTGAGCCCAAGTGAATTACATAGAAATTCTATTTGCTTTGCAAGGTTATAGTCCTTTTGTGTTATCTCAAAACAATTGGCTGTGATGCTACCATCGGTATCCAATAGCCCCGCCAATAGCTGCAACCTGTTTTCACTCGAATTTATCAAATAATCCTGCGGTATATGCTTGTTGAAAAGCAGATTCATCCTTCCCAGCTCTGCCGACAAAGACCAGTTTTTCTTGTGGTCTCCGCCTTGACGCCCTTTGGTGATGCTATGGTCAGCACATTTGCCTTTAGCCTTTGTGCTGGTCAGTTGCAGCCCCAGTTTCTTAGCATATTGTTCAAGGTATGTAGTCAGCTCATGTTCATCCTTGGTTATTTTTGGGCCTGCCTTACTTCCATCGCCCAGCCACGCCCCTATGAAATAAGGTTCAATAAACAGAGGCTTTTCGGCAAATTCCACTGCTGTCTTGTATCCCTTGTGGCGTATCTGGAATTTCCTTGATTTTTTTAGGTAATCATCTACCGATATGTTCACCACCTGGCCATGTATCCTGCTGCCTTCGGTACCGCTGGCCATCAGCGAAAGCACGTGAGCACCGTTCACCGAATAATCTACACCCTTAGTCTGCCTCACCCAATACATCATGCCCTTTCCACTGATGGTGGACAGCACCTTCCTTGGGGTGGAGTCGTCGCCCATCAGTAAATCGCTCTTTACAATATCTTCTGCATTTTTCAATGTCCCATCGTACATCAGCACTTTAGTTCCTTTTCTCAGACACTTTCCCGTACCAGGCCTCCCCGCTAATATAATCAGGTTTCCGTCCTTCCACCCATGGGTAAGACGGTCAAGGGCTACCAACCCCGATGCTATGCCGCTCAGCCCCGAATCGCTTTCTTCGATGGCCTCTATCTGCTTCACGGTGCGTTTCATCACTGGCAGTATGTGTTCCGTTTGCCTAGCTATGGTGCTTTCGGCTATGCCAAACAGTGATTTTTCGGCAAAGTCGAGCAGCTCGAATATATCCTTGCTGTCGTCATAGCTGGCGGTGGTTATCTCGCTGCTGATGCGGATAAGTTCCCGCTGCATATACTTTTCGCTGATGATGCGGGCATGGTACTCAATGTGGGCTGCACTGCCCACCCTATTGGTAAGGCTGGTGATATAATATGCCCCCCCAACAATGTTGAGCGACCCATTTTCGCGGCATTGCTTGGTCACGGTCACTATGTCGATGGGCTCTGCCTTGCCGAATAGTTCACGTGCTGCCTCGTATATCTTTTGGTTGCTTTCTTTGTAAAACGCATGGGCTGGCAGCATGTCGGCTATAGTTTCCATGGCCTCCTTGTCGAGCATGATGGCTCCTAGCACTAGCTCTTCCAGGTCAATAGCCTGTGGCGGCAGTTTGCCAAACTGTTCAATCATCCACCCCGCTGAACCATCGTTCAGGTCTGTTATATCGCGGCGGTGGCTGTTGTTGTGGAAAGACATGGGAGCGGGAGAAGTACGATGTACGAATTGCGGGAATGGTTGATTGTTAGTTGTTAATTGTTTCGTACATCGTAACTTATACTTTGTACTTTGTTTTTCAGAACAGCACCCCCCCCTCGACTCCGCTCAGGGTGACATCCACACTCTTTCACAAAGGGGGCTTTCACTGCCTGGCAGCGGGGGTCGACACCTTCACTTGGCAGTGCTTGCATGAACGGTAGGTTGTCTTGGCAAAAAATCATGGGCGGCAAAGGTGTTGGTTTTGGGGCATTGGTTTTTCCACAAGTTGTTGGGCGATTATCCACACGATTGTCTATAGACGAATTGAGCATTTGCTATTTCATTATCGGGCTTGTATTTATTCTTTCTGCCCACACTTGTAATTCTAATGAAGTTTTGTGTTTGGCAATTCATAATTATAAAAATAAATAGCCAACACACGCCACCTTAAAAAACTTTTAATAATTTAACTACCATTGCTCGAAAACCCAATGCAATGCACCAAAGAGAGTTCATAATGGTCAAAATGGCAATTCGCCGCTTTGGTCTGAATCTATATCAAAAAACGTAAGGTCTTTCGGATAATCCGTACTGTTCGCCACATTCGTAACACGGGTTGATTGGTCGTACACTATCTTATCCTCATAGTCCTTGTTCGGCTTCATACCGCCGCTGTCCTTTTCGGACGGAACGCCACCAACCTTTTCAGCCGTCTTGAGCCATAGTTCCTCGAAGAAGGAGTCCTGCTTTGTGCCGTCCCAAACTGGCTTACCCCCTTGCATGAAAGGTTCGCCCTTAGCTGTCATTACTTGCTCTTTCTTCGGCACTTCGTCGGGGATAGCCCAAGACAGCCTTTCTCCATCCGCTTCCACATAGGCGTTGCCGAAAAACTTACCACCGCCTGCTTCTTTTTTGTAGACTTTGACGCTCAGTTCAGCACCTGGCACAGACAGCGAAGCAAAAGAGTTCACTATGCCATGCGACAAAAGGTTGTGAGTCATTTCTACCTGTGTGTTCTCATCCTTGTCGGACAGGACAAAGACAAATAGCTTGCTTTTTACCCCTTCATACTCCCGTTCACGGATGCCCATTTTAGTTAGAGTACCAGTAACCGTGTCAAAGGGTTCGCCCTTTATCCATTTTGTTCCATCCTTGATGTTCTGAACGAAATGAGGCGTGTTGGTTTCGTCCGCTTTGGCCTTCAACGAAAAGAAGGTGGTGTTTTTGTTGTTTGAGTTAGATGCTCCCATGATTGTTGTTTTGGTTTTTAGTTATTTATCTGTTGTTATTGCTTCTGCTTTGTCGAAGTCACCCTCAAGAACGGCTACCCGTTTCCGGTTCTCCATTATTTTTTCTGCAAGTTGATTACCATAGGCGTAAATTTCTATGTACTTGTATTTTCACACACCTCCAGCCTGTTCGGTAGCATTCTCTCCACTTGGGTGTTGTATCATAAATGTTCAGTGGTTGGTATTGCTCTTCTGGGCATATTTAATTACTATTTATTTTTGTTTCTTCAACTGCTCTAATCCCTCCTGTATTCAGCACGGTTCCTCGTTCCTTTTTGATAGTTGCCTCATAGCGATTTTATCATTTCGCCGTCAAGGTTGTCACTGCATTCATACTTTATATGCCCGCTGTCCACGGCATCCTCCATCAGTTCGTCCATTTCCATATCCTTTATTTCCATGTATAGCATGGTGGTGGTGAGCATGGCTATCAGGCTTTCGCGGCCAAGATGGATTGTCTGGCCCATCTGCTGGCCACTTATCTCGTAGTTTTCCACCGACATGATGTACGATTGTATCCCATTCTCAGCCACCATAGCTACACTACACAGTCTGCCATCGGTAAAGTTGCACCTCACAAAGTCCTGTATGGGCAGTTCTCGCTGTGTGGTGGTGTGCAGCCCCACGGTAGCGGTGCCGTACCTGCCATCTGTGGCTAATCGTTGTGGGTTGGGCTGTTCCAAAGTATCGGAAGGGGTGGGTTTTTTCTTCATTTAATTTAATTGTTATTTTCGTTTTTGTGCTCGTCTAGCTTTTCGTTTATCCGCCTTGTAATCCTTTTCCCATTGCCTGAAATTGACCATCGATCCCTCCACCATCTTGGCTGCCCATTCTACCGCCTTTTTTATTTCGTCGTCAGTGGCCTCTCGTTCGTGGATTATGTTTACGCTTAGCCACTCCGTCTCAAACATTATTTTCAGCCGTGCTTCTATCGGGGTTTGCCTTTTGTCCATCTGTATGTAGTTTGATTCGCCTTGCATCATAGCAATATCTTCCTCGATTATCATTGTAATATACCATTGTAGACATAAATCGCTGCAAAACACATGTTCTTTGTAGTGGGTAATATCCCCGCTCTGCATGTCAGCAGGCAGTAACTCGCACCCGCACCGTTTGCATATTGTTTTTTCCATGGTATTTATTTCGGTTTATTTCAATGTAAATAGCGGTGTAATTAATCTTACTTCAGTTTGCTTATCGCTGCGTTGAATTCTTTCTTGGTCAGCAGTCCTTTTTCGTAGAGGTTGGCAAGTTTTAGTATCGCCCTTCCGTTGTCCATGCTTGGTGCAGTCTTCCTGGCGGCGGCTGGTTCCCGTTTAGCTGCTGGCTTTTTCTTACCGCCTTTTGTCACCATTGGTGAAGCCGAACGGGTCTTCTTACCGCCTACTTTCTCACCCATCTGCATCTTCAGTTTCTCCACTTCAAATTCTAACTCACGTATCCGTAATGCAGCCCTATCACTCTCCAATATCGCCCTATCCCTTGCCAGTTCGGCTTGCTGTATCTCTATTGTGGTTGCTGCCAACCCTGCTGGTGGCTTTGGCTTGTCCGCAGGCAACTTCACAGGCTTGTCGGTCACAGTGGCCCCCGTTGGTGGGGTGCCAAGTCCCGGAAACTCCGTTATCAGTTCATTTCCGTACCTGTCGCAGGCCTGTAGTTCGGTATACCATTTTTTGTCCTTGCTCAGTTTAGGTTCCTTAAATTTGAAGTGAACGTACTTTCTTTCGTCGCCATCGCCAAGCTCTCTGTTTACTTCATTTGTAAAGGCCACATAGGGCTTAAAGGTATCATCGTAGTTGTATGCCTTACCACATTCCAATAGTATCCCATCTCCCAATATTTCCACCGATACCACCCACAACCTCTCGTCAAAAAATAATAGATCGTTGGCCAGGTTGTCTAGCAGCCAAAATTCATATACCGCCTCATCCCGGTAGCTGCTTGGAAGTTGTGGGGCATTAGGGTCTATCTTCTTGCCCGGCGGGCTCTTTTTACGTATGTATCCAAGTTCCTTTAGGGCTGCCCTTATGTTGCCCAGCGTTGGCTTCTGCCCCCTAGCCCTCAGCAGGTCCCATAGTTCTTTAGCCAATGCCCCTTCTGGGTGTTGCTGTCTATATCTCCCCCTTGCTATCGGGAAATACTTGTTCAGTGAGTGGGTTACAGCAGCTAGTCCATGCCACTTGGTCGGCCTGCCACGTCTTTTAGGACTCGGCTTTGGCTTATTCAGCCTTGGCCTACCCCGCTTGCGTTTTTCTGGCTCTTTGGCAGCACTTTTAGCCTTCTTTGCCACTGTTTTTTTCTTCTTAGCCATGTGCTTTCGTTTTTAAGGGATGGGCTGCAAAATAAGGCTATTTATTTGTTATTTAATTTTGTTTTTATTGGTTATTTATTCACATCACACAGGTATCCCTTCCGCACTTGATAATGTGGCCGGTTCTGTGTATCGGAACGTGTTTTTCTCCCATATAAGTAGTCCTTTCATCCCTCGTTGCCGGGCGGCAAGCGTATATCCTAGTCTCATAGCCCATTTGGTTCAGCATTTCGGCTGCCGCCTCTGTGGTTTTATGGTTATCAATATAGATGCAGTCGGTGTGCATGGATAGTGTGTTCTCAGGCCACATTTGGTACACGCTGTATATTGCATTGGCGGCAATGTTCCTAATATTCTCGTACACTTTTTTTTCTCCTTCCATTTGGTCTTCTATTATCTCCATAAGTTTCCCATTCACATACACTTCTGTTTTCCTATTCCTTGTTGCCATTGCCATTGCCATATTCGTTACTAGTTTACCGTCTTCTTTCTCCGCCCATTTACCATAGAATTTCTTACTAATTCCGCCCAAATTCTTAAGTGTGGTCCAGTAGCATCTTTTTATATCCACTTTCCAAAACCCTTTTGGTAACAACCCATCCACCGGTATAATCCTACTAATCTCTGGTCTTCCCGCCGTTCTGTTATCGTCTGCTGTTTTGCCAAGTCTACTTATTGCTTTTTGGACGGCAGCAATGCAGGCAACATCGTCTTTACCCCAAAATCTGTCCTTTTCCCCCACATTCCCTGTTCTGAGTACAGCAATCAACCTTCCATCTTTGTCTAGTATTTCTTTCCTTCCCCCCCTACTTTTGATAATAAACCTGTGCCCATTTTTTTTAAGTTTAGCAATCCATTCGTTCCATTCTTTGGTATCGTGGGTATTCACTTGTTTATGTGCTGTTGGGTTTTTGCTCTAAGGTTGTAATTGTTACTTGTTACTTACTACTACTACTTGTTACTTACTACTACTACTTGTTACTTACTACTACTACTTGTTACTTACTACTACTACTTGTTACTTACTACTACTACTTACTTGCAATAATCCCTTGTGCTGCC
>SHWZ01000082.1 GCA_009693575.1 Flavobacteriaceae bacterium
TTGTCAGTTTGCATCTTATTCAGAAGTCCTTGGCTTTCTGGCCTGTCCAATCCATAGCGGGCAAGTTGAGCCAGCGGTTCGGCCAATCCGTTTATCTGTACGCCGGCACGTTGGCGGGCATGAAAAGCAATGGTATTTTTATGGTTCCAAGACAACATGAAGCTGGGCAAACGAAACTCAAAACTGAGATTCACATCCTTGGCCTTGCCGTTCACATTTTCAAGTATAAACTTATCTTCGAAAGCAGTGATGCTGTCTCCATTGTCCAGCCTAACCTTACCTGTATTATTCCCATTTATCATTTGCTTCACCAGTAGCTTGGGATCGTATGGAAACTTCAGTTCCAGGTAGTTGTTCGATAAGTTGGCATTCATTCCCACAAGGTTCACAAAAATGAAATGGCGGTTGTCTGCCAGTGTGCTGGGGTTGAAATACAGCCCGTTGGTGCCGCTATAGTTGCTGTTGGCATGTCCTAGAAAATTTTGGGCATTGGCAGCCAAACCAAGACTAAGCAGCGTATATAAGTAGAATATTTTTTTCATGAGTTATTGGTGTGATGAGTATAAGTTTCTGTTTAGTTATTCGAACGTTTGAATTTCTGCATCGCCCCAAAGTTCCTCCAGCCCGAAGAAGTCTCGCTTGCTGGCTTCAAACACATGGGCTACCACATTGATATAGTCAAGCAAAATCCATTCGGCATTTTCGCGGCCTTCGGTGTGCCAAGCATCTTCGCCGGTTTCCTTTTTCACCAGGCCGTCAATGCTTTTGGCTATGGCTTCCACTTGCCTGTTGCTTTCGGCATGGCATATCACAAAATAGTCGGTGATAGCTCCTTTAAGGTTCCTCATGTCCAGCACGATTATCTTGCTGGCCTTTAGTTCTTGCATGCCCCTAACGATAGAATCCACAAGCTGTTGGGTCGTGGGGGCGGACTTAGTTCTGCTGCTCATTAATAATTTTAAGGGTTGCAATTTAGGCAGAAAACAATTTGATGAAAAGAACCTATCTCAAAGTAGCATATTTAGGCATAAATACTTCACAAAAAAGGCCTTCCTAGTGAAGCAATTCTTTGGTCTATAATAGGTTGGATTTGCGAATAGACTTCTTCAAAAAATAGAAAAGCCAACTATTGCCTATCGGCACATCACCTGTTTAACCGCTGTACGCAAAGTGGCAATCCATTTAGCAGCCTACCGACCAGCATTGGCCTGATTGCTCAACCGCATGTATGTCATTGCTGAGTTAGACACGTCCCTTCGCAGTAACTTCTACTGCCTATACTCATCATGGCTATAAAATTATCCATTAGTAAAAATTCCATTTTTTCAACCACTTGAAAACAAAAGTGGTAGTTCTCTTTTTTGCCCGTTTCAGTTTTCAGACCTTAGTTTGCGGCAAAATGACAGATAAATTCATCGACTTAGACAAGGTTTTCAAAACCAAAAACCCCAAGCTTTACAAGTGGCTACCGAGGTTCATTCTCAACTATGTAAAACGCATTGTGCACCAAGAGGAAATAAATGACTTCATGGTGCTTCATGGTAAAGATAATGCCTTTGAGTTTTGCCATGCCGTGATTAAGAAATTCAACGTAAAGGCTGTGGTGAATGGGCTGGAGAACATCCCCAAAAACGGTGGGGTAATCTTGGCCGCCAACCATCCTCTGGGAGGCTTTGACGGCATGACAATGGTGACCCTGATTGGCGAAAGACGCAAGGATGTGAGCTTCATTGTGAACGACCTACTGCTAAACATCCAACCACTGCAAGAAATATTTACAGGAGTGAACAAGCACGGAAAAAACGCTTCGGAAAGCCTACAGAATATCAATGCACTATTTGCCTCTGACAGGGCTTTGTTTGTGTTTCCCGCTGGCATGGTGAGCCGCCGCATCAATGGCAAGGTAACCGATCTGAAATGGCAAAAGACATTTGTAACCCGTGCTAGAAAGCATAACAAGCCTATCATACCTATCCATGTTGACGGACACCTGAGCAACTGGTTTTACAACCTGAGCAATGGCCGCAAGAAACTCGGTATCAAAGCCAACATTGAAATGCTTTACCTTTCAGATGAAATGTTCAAACAACAAGACCGCACCATCACTTTCAACATTGGCAAGCCAATCATGCCCGACACCTTTACCGGCAAGGGCAATGACCAGCACTGGGCCGATGAAGTGAGGAAGGAAGTGTATAGGTTGGGCGGAGAGAAATAAAAATTCGCAGTACTTAGGAGGTATGGTCAAGCACTATAAGCCAGCCTGATTTGAACTTGCGGAAAACCAAGGTAAACAAACCGCCCTGCTTCCCTTTTTCAGCCGCTACTTCCCAAGTTCCTGTCACTAGCACCCGGTCTTTGCCAAGCTGCTGCATTTCCAGTATCCCAAAAGTGAGCACACCCATTGTGGCTTTATCTGGGTATGATTTTTTGTAGCCGTCAAGCATAGCCTGCCAACCATATTTTATTCCTTTTTTGGTAACAAACCGTAGCGAATCATGGTGCCAATAGCCAGCCATGAACTGCTCCACCGAGCCATCATTCCAGGCTTTTTGTTGTATGTCCAACACTTTTTTTATCTGGTTTTGTATAACCACTGCGGGCACTTGAGCTTCAACCTTCATTAAAATGACGGTACATAAAATAGCAAGCAGGTATTTTTTCATAAGCGGTTAATTTTGCCGCAAATAAACACTAGATTGAATTACATAGCCTACGATATTCCCTGTTTACCCCCTGTCGGTGAAATGCTGTCAGCCGAACTTTCTCTGCTCGGCTTCGAAGGCTTTGAGGAAAATGAAAACGGACTAATTGCATTCGTCCCAGAAAATGAACTGCCAAATGAAGCAGCTTATTTGGCTGTGCTATCCCACTATGGATTAGTTGACACTGAAATCAGCAAGATCGCAATTGCCCAACGCAACTGGAATGCAGACTGGGAAACCAGTTTTCAGCCGGTGGCCATAGATGATAAAATATATGTGCGTGCTCCTTTTCACTCTGCGAAGAATGGGTTCAAATACGACCTATGTATTCAGCCCAAAATGACGTTTGGAACTGGCCACCACACCACCAAGCTGATGCTTCTACAAATGCTTGATATGGATTTGAATGGCAAAATAGTATTTGATTATGGTTGTGGTACAGGCATATTGGCCGTATTGGCTGAGAAGCTGGGAGCGGAAGATATTTTAGCCATTGATAGTGATGACTGGGCTTCGAAAAATGTACCTGAAAATATAGCATTGAATGGTTGTCGGAATATATCCTTTGCTCAGGGTAATCTGTCACTTTCGTTTGGTGAGCAATACGATATTGTACTGGCTAACATTAACAAAAATATATTATTGGCAAGCATGAGACAGATGAGTAAAATACTTGTTGCAAATGGACAACTGCTGATGAGTGGCTTCTATGAAAATGATTTGGGAGATATTAGGGAATCAGCTAAGTCGGCTGGACTCATTTACCAAAACCACAAAACTGAAAACGAATGGGTGGCCGCATTATTTATTAAGGAGTAAGATGAAGATATTAGCCACTGGAGATACCATCCGATTTGAGGAGCTGAAGCAAAAGTTGTCGGCTCACGAACTTGTTTTCTATAAAGATTCAGAAGAGTTTGAGGCCAAGAAGGAAGGGACTGAATTGGTGATAGACCTCAACTTTAATGCGGATTTTCACCGCTTGGGTGTCATTAAAAATAGTTGTCTTCCTATGATCGTTTCTGTGGCAACTACCTCACTAATAAAGATTAGCTACAGCTTTAAGGATGCAACACAAATTTATGGACTTTGCTGCCTTCCAACTTTCATCAACCGCCCACTTTGGGAGATGAGCATACTACATGAAAGTGACCGCGAACCGCTGGAAAAACTGGCTGCTTCATTGGGGGTTGAGGTAAAGATTGTGAGCGACCGTGTGGGCATGGCAACACCACGGGTGATATGTATGATAATCAACGAAGCCTACTTCACCGTGCAGGAAGGAACTGCCTCCAAAGCGGATATTGATACGGCTATGAAATTAGGCACCAATTATCCGCATGGGCCGTTTGAGTGGTGCGAAAAAATTGGGATTGGAAATGTATATGAGTTGTTGAATTGTATGTATGATGATACCCACGACGAACGCTACAAAATTTGTCCGCTGCTGAAAACAGAGTACCTCAAATCTTCTGCTTCCCAAGCTCTCTTTTCAAACGACGAAATTCCGCTATAGTGTCGCAGTCGGTCAAGGTTTCCTGGCTGTCTGGATATACTTTTACTAAGTTCATTTGTTGGAGAATACGGTATAAAGAATCTTTCCCAGCTTCAAAATTTAGCAGTAAAACCGGATGACTTGAAGCACGGTAAATACCCAGCAATGGCTCTGGCAGTTTGGTTGAAGGATGACAATAGGAAACGACATCCCCCCCATCTGTTCCCACCAATTTTTCTATATCTTTTTCAGCGATAAATGGATAATCGCAAGGCAGCAAAAGCCAATCACTTTTCGGGTGTTTGTGAAACGCGGAGAGCAAACCACTCATGGGCCCGTGGCCAGCATAGGCTGGCTCATCCACAAGGGTTTTATATCCTGACGAAATAAATCCATCCTGACTTGGATTGATGGAAAGATATACGTTGGAGCAAATGGTTGAGGCTAAATGATAGAGATGATAAGCCTGTGCCTCCCCGTGGTAATCGAGCAGGAACTTCGGCTGACCCATGCGTGTGCTGCCACCGCCACAAAGAATGAGTGCATTAGTGGAGTTCATTCAAGTGTTTTGTCTTGGTGCTGGTCTTCACAGGGCAAATGTATTGGCAAAGTAATTCCGAATCCTATTTTTGCCACATGGAATATATTATCGTAGAGCCTGCACATCGTAAATTCATAGCCCTTGTAAGGCTGAACCGCCCTGATGCCCTGAACGCCCTGAACCTGCAACTGATGGGCGAACTGCGAGATGCACTAAAAGAATTGGATGACAATGATGAGGTGCGGGTGATTGTGCTTACCGGCAACGAAAAAGCATTTGCTGCAGGGGCCGACATCAAACAAATGGCTGACAAAACGGCCATTGATATGCTGAAAATAGACCAGTTCAGCACCTGGGACCAAATAAAGAAAACAAAAAAGCCAATCATTGCGGCGGTGAGTGGATTTGCCCTCGGCGGCGGCTGCGAATTGGCCATGACCTGCGACATGATAGTTGCGTCAGAAACCGCACAGTTCGGACAGCCAGAAATAAAAATAGGTGTGATGCCGGGTGCGGGCGGAACCCAACGCCTCAGCCGTGCTGTGGGCAAAGCCCTGGCTATGGAAATGATTCTATCTGGTAACTTCATCAATGCCGAGAGAGCTTTGCAAGCTGGGCTGGTGAACCGGGTTGTTCCTGTGGAATTATATTTAGATGAAGCCTTGAAACTGGCCGAATCCATTGCGGCTCAAAGCCCGCTGGCCACCATGATGGCAAAAGAAGCCGTGAACAAATCCTACGAAACAAGTCTGAGCGAAGGTCTCTTTTTTGAACGCAAAAATTATTACCTGCTCTTTGCTGGCCAAGACCAAAAGGAAGGCATGAATGCCTTCATCGAAAAACGCAGGCCAGAGTTTAAAGGGGAGTAGCTCTAAGTATGTCAAGTTGCGTTTATCCAAACCTATTCCGAATGCTTCTTAACACTCCGAGTGACAACAAAAAAGCCGTACTCATTGAGTGCGGCTTTTTCATACAATTTGATTTCTTTAGTTTTTTGTGAAGCGGCGGGAAACTACTTTGCCATTGTCGTAGAGGCGTAGGATATACACGCCCGATGGCAGGTCTCCAATGTCAAGTCTTTCGTCACCTTGCAGGCGGCTATATGTTTTTACTTTGTTGCCAATTAGGTTCATGAGTTCCACATTGTAAACGCTTTTAGAGTCGTAGTTCAACCGCAGTTCGTTATTAGCCGGGTTTGGGTACAATGTCAGTTCAGGCTGCTGAGCTGCCTTGATGCTTAATGGATTCCAGACGCTAATGGTGTAGGTAATGGTGTCAACCAAAGTTGGTGCTGATTTGCGAAACACTCCCACCTTTAGTTTACCGCTTCCAGCCACATTGGTTGGGTAAATGTCAAATTTGAGGATGCCATGTTTGCCAGGCCTTACTACAAAATCTTTGGTAACAGGTATTCCGGTGCTGTTATCGTAGCAGTTTGCTGGATCACAAAAGGAGTAAAGCCAAGCACTGGCATAACTTTCCTCGATTTTTACCCATGAAAAATCACTGTCAGCAGCAGCATTGTTGGTCAGTTTTATTTGGGCTTCAAAATACTGTTCATTGCTGAAACCACTAAGGGTTGTTGTCTTTTGCGAAAGGGTGAATAACGATTGGGCAGACCCGCTAAGGCTAATGGCTGCAAGCGAAATGGACAGGAAAATCTTGTTCATATTGATAGTAAATTTTGGGCTGTGTTTCAAAAATAGTTCCAATAAAGATAACGTAAGTACAAAGATAGGTTTTTTGACAAAAAAAAAATGTTTTTAAAAAAAAATGTTTTTAAAAAAAAAAAAGCTTAATTTTACCGCCCAATTATAACCCAAACAAATTAACAAAATGAAAAAATTATTACTTATTGTAGCCTTGGCCGCCTTTGGCGTTGCTCAGGGACAGGGCTACTACTACATCAAGAAAGCTGGTACAGCCGATGCGTTTGACTGGTTGCCGACTACCAATGGCTCAACCAAGATTATGGACAAGCCAAACAACGATGTTATGACATCTTCACAAACATTGCCGTTTTCATTCATGTTCCATGGCAACAGCTTTGGTAGCTTCAAGGCTTCTGACAACGGGTACATTACTTTTGATGCTACTGCTTCTATAAGCGACAACTCTAACGCAACCTTGCCTGATGCTAGCCAGCCAAACAATGCTATTTTTGGTTTTTGGGCCGACCTTGAATTAAAGGCTGCCCCCAATGCCCAATTCCCTGTTGGCATTTATACAATGACTTCAGGTACTTCCCCTAACCGTATCTATACAATCGAATGGTTTGGCCCTAGCCGCAAAGGTGTAGCTATTGTTGGCAACCCAGATGCAATAGCATTCGCAGTTCGCCTTTACGAAGCAGGTGGCTTTGATATTGTTCATGGTGGTCCTTACGGAGGTTCCAACTTCAAAGGATTAGTAGGATTGCAAGACAATGGAACCAATGCTACCATGGTTACCGGGGATACTAATTTTACATTTACTGCTGCTACTAGCATTGCTTCTAAAGATGCCATTGTTTATTCGTTCAATAGCGGCACACAGCCTGATTGGGACGCTTCTGTGACAAAACTTAACTTTATTACCGACTACGGCATGACTACCATCCCTGTAACAGGAACACTTGCCAACTATGGTAAAAACGGCATAACTTCCTTCGACATCAACTACTCGGTGGATGGTGGAGCAACCGTTACAAAGAATATTACTGGAGTGAACATACAAGGAAGCGGTATGGGTAGCTATAATTTCACGGC
>SHWZ01000083.1 GCA_009693575.1 Flavobacteriaceae bacterium
TGCCAGGCAACGGGCATTGCTCGACGAGGCAGCCATTGCCCTGCAAAATGCAAGGAAAGCCCAGGTGGAAGCACCCAAATCAGTGCCGGCAAACAGGAATGAAGATGCCAGATACTGGATGAAAAAGTATAACGACTGCGTAGCCGACCTGAAAGGCGGTGGTCAGCGTACCGAACCAATAAAACCAACACAAGTTGAAGCCGATCCAGCTTTCTGCGACAGGCACAGCAAAGTATTCGATGCAAACAAGTGCATGGCATGGAAGAAAGAAAAAGCCAATAAGGCGAAAGAAGAAGCAATGGCCAAGGCAAGAGGCAAAGGTGCCGACGGCAGCTGGTACAACGAAGACGGAGAAGGTGCTGCCAGCGAAACCACTCCAAAGACCGTGACCACACCGCCTGCCAAAGACAATACCCTGTTCTGCATCACCATCACCACGGGTGCCATCATCATCGTTGGCATCTTGGCCTATGTGTACTTCAAGAAAAAGAAATAATGCTTCGTCCCGATAGCTATCGGGATCGCTCAGCATGACATTACCGAATTAACACATCACCGAATCAACGAATTAAAAACCCATGGATATTTTCACCGAACTAGAACAGACCTTCCCAGTGGCCAACCACACACCGGGGATGCCACGAGAAGCGGCCAAGCCATTGTATGCAACAAGGGTGAAGGTAAAATACGACCCCAAGAAAGACCGGGTGATGCAGGAATGGCTGGAAAGAAACAGCTCTGAGCGGTTTTTTGGGCCTGATGGCAGCATGTCGGGCGGTCCTAGCATGGGCGGCCTCTCATCGGGAGCTGGCGGAACTGGCAGCGGCAATGTGGATACCCGAACAGCCGAACAGAAAAAGGCCGACAGAGATGCCTTTAACGCCCAACTGAAAAAGCAGAACGATGCCCGCAATGCAGCATCGGCATCCAAACAGAAAGAAGCACTGGCCCGAAAGGCCGAACAGGAAGCCTCCAAGAAAAAGAGTGAAGCCGAATTCTTGGCCAAGAAAGCCATGGAAGACCGCAACAATGCAGCAGCACAGGCAGCAGCCAAAAAAGCCAAGGAAGAAAGTGATGCAGCCGAGGCAGCAGCCAAGAAAAAGCAAGATGAGGCCGATGCCGCCAAAGAATATGCAAGGCAGCAGGCAGCAGCGGCAGCAGGCAAAAATGTGGGTGCAGCCCCCGAAACGGGAGCCAATGATGTGCAAGCTACTGCCGAATTTATAGCCGCAGCCAAAGCAGCAGAAGCAAAACGGTTGCTGGATATAGCCAACGCCAAAGCCGCCAAAGACAAGGCCGATGCCGCAACTAAACTGGCATGGGAACAGACAGTGGCCAAGGCAAAAGCAGAAGAGGCCAAAAAACTGAAGGAGCTGGAAGATGCCAAGTCCAAGGGAGATGCCGAAGCAGAGAAGAAAGCACTGGATGAACTAAATGACTTAAAACAACTGACAGAAGAAGTGATAGCAGAAAGGCCAATACCGCCAACAACAGAAAGGCCAATACCGCCAACAACAGAAAGGCCAATACCGCCAACAACAGAAGCAGCAACACATAACAACAAACAAAGGAATATATTAGTAGGTCTTGGACTATTAGCCATCACACTCGTAGTGCTAAAATGGAAGAAGGTAATATAAAAAAATAAATAAAACATGAACAAAAATCCAATAACCGACCCTGTAGCCTATGTGAATGGTGGCAGTGGAGATCGATATTATAACTCACTTGCCAACTGCGACCCAGAAGGCGGAGAATACAACATACCTGCGGGGTGTGTACCTACTACTGCTGCCACCAATAGTGGCAACACGGTGGGTGCATCCACTATAACGGCTGAGCAGTCCGCTGCCGCAGAAAAGGCAAGGCAAGATGCGGCCAATGCAGCAAGGTTTCAAGCGGCTCTCAACAGGCATATAGTAACCAACCCTGGCATATCAGCCGAAAAGCTGATAGAAGATGCTGCCAAGCGTAAAGCCTACTGGGATAACAAGGCAGCCACCGACAAGTCAGATGGATTAGCCAAAGCAGCAGCAGACAAAGCAAACCAAAATGCTGCCAAAGTGAACCCTACACCCACACTAGTAGTAGTACCATTGGCAACAAGGCCAGACACCTTGGTAACTCGGCCAATGGGCGGATTTGGAGGAGGTGGTGGTGGTGGTGGTGGGGTAGCACCCAAAGAAGGTGGTGCAGCAGCCAAGCCCAAAAGCAAAGTGCCACTGTTTATAGCATTGGGATTGATAACTGGACTAGTATGGTATAACTGGAAATAAGTAGTCATTAACAAACAAAATACTACCCTAATTTTCATATCAAAAATGCCATTATCTGTCCCTACAAATAGCCAACCATGTATCATTAGGTTGAAATTTAGTGTGCCAGTTGGTATGGCTGTAAATGTTCGTGTGAGGGCTATCGATAGTACACAGTCCAATACCGTATTTCTAAGCAGTATCTTCAAAATACACGGCACTACCAACCCCAAAAAGGTTGTAGAAGTACGGTTACCCATAGCCCCCGCTGGGCTGAACATAGAATGCAGTAACCCTCACAATGGTTTTAGTTATGATGGTGTGGAAGTGGAGGCACTAAAGACATATCCTATATGTACCACACCCGAAACAGGTAGGTTTATCAAGTTTGTGAAGGACTTTTGCCTCACTTGTGGGGTGCTTGACGACAATACCGAATTTAGAAGTAGCACCGAAGAATTTAAGATAAAATATCTAAAAGGCATATTCGACCAAAAAAAAGGGAAATATATTAGTACACCAGCAAGGGTGAGCCTTCCAAGTAAAATAATAGAGGTAAACAGCATCAAGTTTAGGAACTATACTGTGCCTGCCCGAATGATGTTGCTACTGCATGAATATAGCCATGTATTTCTAAATAAGAGACCAGAGGATGAAACAGAGGCCGACATAAATGGGCTATATCTATACTTGGGTATGGGCTTCAACCAAGCAGAGGCCATAGGAATCTGGAACAGCATATTTACAACAGCCGACACCCTAGAAAACCGTAAGCGGAATGCGATAATACATAAATACATACAAAACTACGACAAAATGAAACTCTGGAAATGCTAAACCATAAATTTCAATGAGTCCCGATGAACACGACAACCAACACTATCAATACTACCACGACCTTATGTTTGGGGCTGATGGACGTGGTGTGCCACTTAACGTGCCGCCCATCGGGAGCATTGGTGCTAGACCTAGTGACCCCCTACTGGAACACGACCAGCTTGGCATGTTCTACGTCTTGGAAAACACTACCGCCTCAGCCATCGATGTATCTTTTCTCAACCCCAACAATATCGCGTTTTTGAGCAGCAGCAACACATATCTCTATTCGGACTTCACCTTTCCGCTGTTTGGCAATGACTATCAAGCATTGGTGGTGGGAGGAAGTACGACAATACTCGATTATGAAGACACGATATGGGCCAACATTACGGCATTGGTAGCCACCATGAACACCATAGCAAGCACCTATGGCACCTGGACGGTGGTGAGCAGCACCAGTATGCAGATAGCCAACACCACCTACACCTTGGGGATGCTTAGCATTGGGGCTCTTACATATACCCCCACCCAAACCGACGGCACGGGCATCACCTTCCAAGCTGCCACCTATCCATACCGCAGCCTGCTCACTAGCATAGGGGCTCCTGATGGCATGTTCAGCATCACCAACCTAAAGATAAACACCAACAGCACCGCCCAAAGCATCAAAACCTTTACCATAGCCTACAGTGGCGACTACGGAGTGGTGCAGAACTATCCCATAAGCCCATTCAAGTATATGGACGGCGGCATGTATCACCCCACGATACTGGATGTGCCCACGGCCATACTAGCTGGTAAGCAGAACATCAACTTCAACATGCTAGCTGGCAGCAAGGTTACCTTCGTATTCGACCTGGTGAAAACGAAAAGGCTGCTGGAAATACCAATGTGATAATGCGGAAATATGATAATATGATGATTAAAATACAATAAAAGAAAAATGGCAAACACTAAGATAGATGCTAAAACCATTATACCGGGGCTGAACAGCAATAGTCAAGACTGGAAGGCTTTTCACGAGGTATTGAGAAAAAGGTATGGGCGAAAGACCGCCAATGCGATATGGACCACCGCTTGGCAGAAGCGTGGGAATGCGAGTGTCAACACCACCACCTTGCGGGCATACATGCGTGACCAAGGGCTTGAACTGGATGCCAGCAACTGGGAGTCTATAAAAGATACAGGAATAGGCGTGGCCGATGGCATTGGCGATTTCATAGGTGACATTGTGGGCATAGGCAAGTGGGCTACCATCGGGGTGCTAGTGGTGGTGATAGGTGGTTCAGGGTTTTTGGTTTATTCAGTTATCCGAAGGCCGGATAAATATGCATCGCTGGCAAGTGCGACAGGGGCAGGGGCAGCCAAGGGTATAATGAAAGTATAATAATATAAAACTACGACAATGATAACAGCAGCAAATAGAAAATACTGGATAATAGGCAGCCTTGCAGCAATAGCAGGAGGGGTAGGGCTAATTATTGTGAACAAGCGGAAGAAGGAAAAAGAGGTGGCGGAAATAATGCTTCTCCTCAATTCGGAAATTGGCCAAAACGAAGGCGGAAGCAGGCTTGGAAACCAATATAACCTATGGGATCCCCGCTACTATCAAGTGGCATTTAAAAACGGGGCTACCATATTTCAGTCCAAAACAGCAAAGAACTATGCCAAGCAGATATATGATGCCAATGGATGGTTTACCGAAAATGAAGGTGCCGTGTTTGCTGCTTTTAGGTCTATAGGCAGCAAGGCAAGGATATCGCAGGTGAGTTTTGAATTTTCGAGCATATACGGAACAGATTTATACACATACCTGACCGATACACTGCTCAATCCCAAAGAAATGGACCAACTAGCAAGACTTATAGCAACATTTAAGGATTAAAATACAAGTACGCACTTCGACTTCACGTGTGACAGCCCAATCAGCAATTAGCAATTAAATAACGAAACAACCAACCTAAAAATACCCGCATCTGTATTCCGCTTTCGGTGCATTCAACAACAATGACAAAATCAACCAAAATAGTCCTTATCTCAGTAGGCATAGCCGTACTAGGTGTACTTGCCTACATGGGCATCAAAAAATGGATTAAGCCAACAGCCCCTGTACTTGAGCCACCCAATGCAGATGACTACAAAGTTGGCGACCCAAATGTGAAGAAAGGTGGTGGTGGTGATGGTGGTACTTCGTCAACATCAATGTTTGCCTCGCTGCCCGATGGACAGTTCACGGATGGATACCTGAAAACAGGCAGCCCTAGCAAACTTGTGTGGACATTGCAAGAAAAGCTGATAGCACTCACCCAAAACAAATACATAACCAGCGGCAAACCTACTGGCACATGGGGGCAGCAAACGGGTAAGGCACTGGCCAGCCTGGGCTACGATGGTGCCAAACTGAGCAAGGGTGAATATGGCGACATAATAACCAACGGCTGGACCAAAGCCCAAAGCGTGAAGAACTACAACGATAAGGTTGCTTCGCAAAAAGATGCAACCACAGCATCAACGGCAGCAGCAGCAGGCAAAAAGAAGTTCCTTGCCAACGCTAGTGTGAAGGCAGCGATGCCCATAGCAGCCCAAGGTGTCTTGCAAAATGCCAAGGGTGAATTTGCCGCAGCATCGGAACACAACAAGAGTTTTAAGGCCAATGATCATGTGGGGCGAGTAAGCAACTACTCAAACGACTATGCATGGACGTATGTGTTCCCGCCTACAAGACCCATAACACCAACGGGATATAAAATATTGTACAAAATACCCACCGTGCAGTACATCAACCAGCAATATACACGATCTCTTGACCTAGATGTATAAAATTCACCCCATCCTTCATCCTCACTAAGGGATGAAGGAACATTAAGATAACCAAAAAAGAAACAAAACCAACTCCAATGACAAAAAAACAACCCTGGTATGGCTTTATAGCCAACTTCAAATCGAAACCAACCCTATGGGGCATCCTCCTCATAGTGGCCAACGAGCTGCTCAAAAACTTTGAGGGCTTTGACCTGAACAATATACTGGCCGAAGCAAGTGGCATGGACATAAAGCTTATCACTGGGGTAGACCCCCTCACCGCTATGGGGCTGATGATGATGGGCATGAAAAACAGGCCGAGTAAGGAAAGATAATTTGCTGAAATGCTGATTTGCTGATGATGCAGTCGGCAATAAGCAATAAGCAATAGACAATCAACACATCGGCAAAATCAACACATTAACACATTAATACATTAACAAAATGGCAATACGAAAAGTAGGAAGCAAAACAGTAATAGTAACCGCAAGCACGGAGTTTACTAGCTTCATAGCACTCAGCGTGAACAACACGGGTGCTGGCACGGCAACAGTCACCGGCAGTGCCGAAAACAGCCAAGCTGTGAATCTGGGTGCTGGGCAATCGCTATCGCTGAGCGAGGACAGGCTAGGACTATCCTACGATGGCATCACCGTAGATGGATCATCAAGCACCTGCCATGTGATATTTACATTTTATGTGAACGAATAAGAAAAAAAACCAATTACGAATTGGGAACCTTTAGCTAAGCGAAGCCAATTACGAATCAAAATACAAGAAATATTAACCTAAAAACAAAAACTACTAACTTGTTTGAAAAACTAGAAAAAAAACTCGACCAAGTGATTGATGACAAAGGCCTCAAAACCTACATGGACATCAATCTTGCACCATCAACCTATTTTTCACTAGCTGCCACCCTGATTGGGGCTGGGGCTGTTATCATATTGCTGCATAGGGCTTTTGGGAAGTGAGTGGAAGATGGAAGAAAAATACAAGTGTGATTATTATGTTGATTGATAAATAAATAGCAAATCTACCAAGCCTCCAGCTTCTGACTCCCGGCTACTAGCCACTATCTTTGCGACATGAACTTTTTCATAAAAGCAATAACTAATACCCCAACCCAAGTAGTCGATACAACCTTTGTATCAATCATAGAAAGACTATCGAAAGAACACAACATATCTGAAGAAAACATTGTGATAGTAACAAAACTAGCACCGACCAACGAAGAAAAGCCCCACGAGAAGCACGTGGGCTTCATGCTGCTCGATGGCCGGGGCAATAAATTCGTGACACACCTTGATATGAAAAAATACCTTTAAGCCCCCACCCCCGTCAGCCTCCTCTAACTTTGGGATGCCTCTTTCCCTCCCCTATTGGGGGATGGCAGAACATCCTCCAATAGAACCAAAAAAGATAACGGGTGGGGTGA
>SHWZ01000024.1 GCA_009693575.1 Flavobacteriaceae bacterium
TTGCTCATCATCGCCTTGCGGTGGGGGGCTGTGCGGCCCAAGTGATTTACACCTCTATTGTGTCTCATTGTTGTTGTCGGTTATCTTACTATTTACTGCCTACTGTTTTCTGTCCTCTGAAATCTGGCATCTCCTTTTTATTCTTCGTTCAATTTATATTTGCTCAAGTCCATTCCAAAGCTAAGGCCTTTGTCACGCACCAGTTCGTCCAATTCGCTCAATGACTTCTTACCGAAGTTACGGAACTTCAAAAGGTCGTCGATGTTGAATGAAACCAGTTCGCCAAGGGTACGTATTTCGGCAGCTTTCAAGCAGTTGTAAGCACGTACTGAAAGGTCGAGATCGCTCAGTGGGGTCTTCAACATCTTACGTTGTTGTACCAAGTTGTCATCTATTTCTGGCACCACTTCTTTGATTGATTGTGTTTCAAAAGTGATGTTTTCGTCGCTGAACAACATGAAGTGCTGAATCAAAATCTTAGCAGCTTCTTTCAATGCCTCTTCAGGGTGAATGCTTCCGTCAGTTTGTATTTCAAGTGTCAGTTTTTCGTAGTCGGTCTTTTGCTCCACACGAAAATCCTCCACTGAATATTTTACATTTTTGATAGGGGTGAAAATAGCATCAGTAGCAACCAATCCTATCATAGCATCCTTTGGCTTGTTTTCATCCGCTGGCAAGTAGCCACGGCCTTTTTCGATGGTTATTTCCATCTCCAAATTCACAGTACCATCAAAATGACAGATCATGTGTTCGGTGTTCAGTACAGTAAAGTTGTTGGTGAACTTGTTCAGGTCGCCTGCTTTCAATCCGTCTTTTCCTTTTACTGATACAAATATTTTCTCATGGTCTACACCTTTCATGTTGGCTTTGAAACGAACTTGCTTCAAGTTCAACACAATGTCAACCACATCCTCCTTCACACCTTTGATGGTGCTGAATTCGTGGTTCACTCCGTTTATTTTTACACTAGTGATTGCATAGCCTTCCAATGATGAAAGCAAAATGCGGCGAAGGGAGTTACCTATGGTTACGCCATAGCCTTTCTCCAGCGGACGGAACTCAAACTGACCGAAGAAGTCAGTGTCTTTGTGCATGATGACCCTATCGGGCTTCTGAAATGCTAATATGGACATTATTTGTTTTTATTATGGATTATTTAGAATACAATTCGACGATCAGTTGCTCACGGATGTTCTCTGGAATCTGGTCGCGGTCGGGGTAAGCCATGAACTTACCGCTCATTTCTTTACCATCCCAGTCAAGCCAGTTCCATTTGCCACGGCCAGCAAGTTGTGCTACGCTGTCGGCAATCACTTCCAACGATTTTGCTTTTTCACGAACAGCTACCACATCTCCTGGGCGAAGTTGGTAAGAAGGAATATTCACTACCTTTCCGTTCACAGTGATATGCCTGTGCGATACGCACTGACGGGCAGCATTGCGGGTTGGGGCTATGCCCAAACGGAAAACAGTATTGTCCAAGCGGGCTTCCAAAAACTTGATCAGGTTTTCACCTGTAACCCCTTTGGCCACTGATGCCAAATGGAAAGTACCACGGAACTGCTTCTCCAGAATTCCGTATGTGTATTTGCATTTCTGCTTCTCCATCAGCTGCACACTGTATTCTGACTGCTTGCTGCGTTTGCGGCTGTTGCCATGCTGCCCGGGAGGGTAGTTACGCTTCTCCACAGCCTTATCGGGGCCGAAGATTTGCTCACGGAAACGCCTTGCTATCTTTGCTTTGGGGCCGGTATATCTTGCCATTTTTTCTTTTGTTGTCGGTTATCAGTTGTTTGTTGTCAGGCTGAGCGAAGTCGAAGCCTCATTGATTGGTTGATTCTGTATTCGTAAATCGCACCTCCTACTTCGTACTTGCTTTACACTCTTCTACGTTTGGGAGGCCTGCAACCATTGTGCGGCATAGGGGTCACGTCGGTAATGGTGAGTACTTCCAAACCTGCTGTTGCCAAGGTACGGATAGCTGACTCGCGGCTGCTGCCTGTTCCTTTCACATACACATCCACCTTGCGGAGACCTGCATCGTAAGCCACTTTAGCACATTCGGTTGTTGCGACTAGTCCGGCATAAGGTGTGTTCTTCTTAGAACCTTTGAAACCCATTTTGCCAGAAGATGCCCATGATATCACCTGCCCCGTTTGGTTGCAGATGCTCACAATGCAGTTATTGAACGTAGCCTTGATATGCACTTGACCATTCGGTTCAATATGCACCACACGTTTCTTGGTTGTCTTTTTAGCTGTAGCCATTTATCTATTTTCTGGTTATTTAACTATTATTTGGTCGGAGTTTTCTTTTTGCCCGCCACTGTCCTGCGTTTTCCTTTACGGGTACGGCTATTGGTACGGGTACGCTGACCACGCACCGGTAGTCCTTTGCGATGACGAAGACCACGGTAACAACCAATGTCAAGCAGTCGCTTGATGTTGAGTTGCTTCTCCGAGCGGAGTTCGCCCTCGATGGTCATGTTGTCACCAATATACTTACGTATGGCGTTCAGGTCGTCATCGTCCCACTCCTGCACCTTCTTGGTGAATGCTATGCCTGATGCGGCTAAAATTTTGCGTGCGGTGCTGCTGCCTATTCCGTAGATATAGGTGAGGCCTACTTCGCCGTGTTTGTTTTTGGGTAAATCAATACCTGCTATACGTGCCATGTTTTATCCTTGACGTTGTTTGTATTTTGGGTTCTTCTTGTTGATAATGTAGAGTTTCCCCTTGCGGCGGACGATTTTGCAGTCCACGCTGCGTTTTTTTATGGATGCCCTGACTTTCATTGTCGTATTTGTTATTTGTACCTGTATGTTATCCGTCCTTTACTCAAATCGTATGGTGACATTTCCACTGACACTTTATCGCCGGGAAGTATCTTGATGTAGTGCATCCGCATCTTCCCTGATATGTGGCAAATTATCTCGTGACCATTTTCCAACTGCACCCTGAACATTGCATTCGACAAGGCTTCCATGATTATTCCATCTTGCTTGAGGACTCCGGCTTTACTCATGTGTTATGGCTTGTGAAAAGGGGTGCAAAAGTACTTTCTTATTAGTTATTTTCCTATCGTTTATTTACGCTGTTTGCATGGCCGACTGCGTGCGTCCTTTTATACGGCCCGATTTCATCAGACCATCGTAGTGACGCATCAGCAGGTAGCTTTCTATTTGTTGAAGTGTGTCAAGCACTACGCCTACCAAAATGAGCAGTGAGGTACCACCATAGAACTGACCAAACTGACTATTCACCCCAAACAAGCTGGCGATGGAAGGCAATATGGCAACTATGGCAAGGAACACCGCACCCGGTAGGGTGATACGTGACATTACATTATCTATAAAATCGGAGGTGGCATTGCCAGGCTTTACACCGGGAATGAAACCGTTGTTCTTTTTCAAATCATCGGCAATGGTTCGGGCGTTCACTGATATGGCTGTGTAGAAATAGGTGAACAGGATAATGAGCATGGCAAACACGAAGTTGTAGCCAAACGAACGGTAATCCAGAAACGAACTCATGGCCTTGCTAAATCCTTCTGATTGCACCAATTGAGAGATAGAACTTGGTATGAACATCAATGCCTGAGCAAAGATGATAGGCATAACGCCTGCTGCATTCAGCTTCAAAGGAAGGTACTGCCTTGCACCACCAAACTGCCTGTTGCCCACAATACGTTTCGCATACTGCACTGGAATCTTTCGAGTTCCCTGCACGAGCATGATTACTCCCATTACAACAAACATTAATGCTACCATTTCCACCAAGAACACGACCATGCCTCCAGTTGACTGATTGAAACGTGAGTCAAATTCAGCAAGGATGGCCAGTGGCAGGCGAGCAATGATCCCCACCATAATGATGAGTGAAACACCGTTGCCAAGTCCTTTGTCGGTTATTTTTTCGCCAAGCCACAGTACGAACATGGTGCCAGTGGTGAGTAGTACAGTTGAAGTAAAAGTCCACCAGAAAGCACCCATGCCAGCATCAGTCATACCCCAGATAGCTTCACGGCTTTCCACTTTCAGGTTTGAAAGGTAGGCTATGCCTTGAACAACAGTGATGGCAATGGTGAGGTAGCGGGTGTATTGATTCATCTTGCGACGTCCGTCTTCACCTTCCTTTTGTATGCGTTGGAAGTATGGAACAGCAAGAGTCAACAGCTGTATAACAATAGATGCAGAAATGTAGGGCATGATACCCAAAGCGAAGATGGATCCACGGAGGTATGCACCACCGGCAAACGTGTTGATGAGCCCCAGCAGTCCGTCTTGCGACTGTTGCGAGGATGCTTCAAGGGCTAGAGGGTCTATACCTGGCAGCACGATAAATGTGCCTATACGGAACACACCCAGCATAGTGAGGGTGAGTAATATCCGTTGGCGGAGTTCATCAATCCGCCAGATATTCCTAAGGGTATTTATGAAATTCTTCATCAGATAGTTTCGGCTTTTCCTCCGGCTTTTTCAATTCCTTCTTTTGCAGTGGCTGTATAGGCATGAACGGTAACCTCAAGTGCTGAGGTCAGTTCGCCACGGCCTAATATTTTTACACGGTCTTTCTTTTGGATAAGTCCGTTTTTGTAAAATGCATCCAGGTCAAACTTAGTTATTTTCTTGCTGTCGGCCAGTTTCTGCAAGGTATCCAAATTGATACCTACATACTCAATCCGGTTGATATTTTTGAAACCGGATTTTGGCAAACGGCGTTGCAATGGTGTTTGTCCACCCTCAAATCCGCGTTTCTGCGAATAGCCTGAACGTGACTGTGCACCTTTGTGTCCACGGGTAGATGTACCGCCACGGCCAGAGCCTGTGCCACGGCCAATACGCTTATCTTTTTTGGTTGCCCCGCTAGCGGGTTTCAGGTTATGAAGTTCCATAAGGCTCAGATGTTTTCTATTTTAAGGAGATGTTTCACTTTGTTCACCATGCCCATTATCTGAGGCGTGGCATTATGCTCCACGGTGTGGTTCATACGGCGAAGACCCAACGATTCCAAGGTACGCTTTTGCGTCTCGGGCCTGTCTATCTTGCTTTTTATCTGTGTTATCTTTATTTTTGACATGATTGAAATCAACCGTTAAATACTTTTTTCATTGATATACCCCTGTTCTGGGCTACTGTAGCTGCGTCACGCATTTTGGCAAGTGCATCTATAGTGGCTTTTACCACGTTGTGCGGGTTGCTCGACCCTTTTGATTTGGCAAGAACGTCTGTTATACCGGCACTTTCCAGCACGGCACGCATGGCACCACCAGCAATAACACCAGTTCCGTGGGCGGCAGGTTTCAAAAACACACGACCACCACCATACTTTCCGGCTTGCTCATGTGGCACAGTGCCTTTGATGATTGGCACTTTGATCAAATTCTTCTTTGCATCTTCGGTAGCTTTGGTCACGGCTTCGTTCACCTCAAGTGCTTTTCCAAGACCGTGGCCAACGATTCCTTTTCCATCGCCAACTACCACAATGGCTGAAAAGCTGAATGTGCGTCCACCTTTGGTTACTTTGGCAACACGGTTCACCGATACCATCCTGTCTTTCAATTCCAGTTCGCTGCTGCGAACCCTCTTTATATTTTCATTCATGTTGATTTTTCAGTCAGTTAATTAAAATACCAATCCACCTTCACGTGCACCTTCGGCCAAATTCTTTACGCGGCCATGATACAGGTATCCACCTCGGTCAAATACTACTTGCTCCACACCCTTTGCTTTGGCTGCCTCGGCAATCATCTTGCCCACCATGCCAGCTTTTTCGCTTTTGGCCACTTTGTCAGCAAGTTTGCGGCTGCTGGCAGCAGCTATGGTCTTGCCAGTCACGTCGTCTATTATTTGGGCGTATATGTCTTTGTTGCTGCGAAACACCGATAGGCGTGGGCGTGAGCCTGTGCCAGTGATGCTTGCACGGATACCTTTACGTATCTTTTCCCTTCTGTCAGTTTTTTTGTAAGCCATTGTCGTATCTTTTTTTCTTTAATGGTTATTTCTTAGCGGCTGATTTACCTGCTTTGCGACGGAGTTGTTCGCCTACAAACTTGATACCTTTTCCTTTGTATGGCTCCGGCTTACGCAACGAGCGTATTTTGGCTGCCACCTGTCCTATCAATTGCTTGTCGGCACTCATCAAGGTGATGATTGGGTTTTGACCTTTGTCTTGACGGGTAGCCACGGTCACTTCCTTTGGCACTTGCATGTACACATGGTGCGAGTAGCCGAGGGTTAGGTCAAGTATCTGTCCATCGTTAGTGGCTTTGTATCCCACACCCACTAGTTCTTGTTCTGTTTTGTATCCTTCGTGAACGCCTTTCACCATATTGCTGATGAGTGAGCGGTAAAGTCCGTGAAGGGCTTTGTGACGCTTCTGCTCGGTTGGGCGATTAACAACGATTTGTCCGTCTTCCAACTTCACTATCATATCAGCATCTATTTTCTGTGTCAGTTCCCCCTTAGGGCCTTTCACAGATACTATATTATTGTCGGCCACTTTCACTTCAACGCCTGCTGGCACTGCGATGGGCTGTTTTCCTATTCTTGACATGGTTATTTTTCTCCTTTGAATATTAATAGACGAAGCAAAGCACCTCACCGCCAACGTTGGCTGTGCGTGCTTCTTTTTCAGTCATTACGCCCTTGGAAGTAGTTAAAATGGCAATGCCCAACCCATTGATTACACGGGGAAGGCTATTGTGGTCTCGATACTGGCGAAGACCTGGACGGCTGATTCGCTGCAGGGACTGTATGGCCGGAGCCTTAGTAACAGGATGGTATTTCAAGGCAATCTTGATCAAGCCTTGTGGGCCTACATCTTCAAACTTGTAGTTGAGGATATAGCCTTTTTCAAAAAGTACCCTAGTCATCTCCTTTTTAAGGTTTGATGCCGGTATTTCAACGATGCGGTGATTGGCTTTCAAAGCGTTCCGCAGTCGGGTCAAGTAGTCTGCTATCGGGTCTGTCATTTTCTTTTTTTATGGGTTTGAGTTGCAAGCTTGGCGTTAGCTCCCAGCTTGTACTTTCGTTATTTTTAGTGGGATTTTTCATCCCTGATTTGTTTACCAGCTTGCTTTTGTCACCCCTGGTATCAGCCCGTTCACTGCCATTTCGCGGAATACGTTCCTGCAAATGCCAAAGTCGCTGATGTAACCCTTTGGGCGGCCTGTGAGCTGGCAACGGTTCTTCAACCTTACGGCCGATGAGTTGCGGGGCAGCTTTGATAGTCCAACCCAATCACCTTCTTTTTTGAGGGCGGCACGGCGGTCTGCATACAGGGCTACCAGGTGTTCCCTTTTACGCTGACGTGCTTTTATTGATTCTTTAGCCATTTTATGTTATTTCGTAATTCTGATTTCTATATTTTGTAGTTGTGATTGTCGCCCTGAGCGATCCCGAAAGCCATCGGGACGAAGGGTTAGTTTTTCTTGAACGGCATTCCAAATTCTTTCAGCAATTCAAGGCATTCTTCGTCGTTAGCCGCAGTAGTCACAAAAGTGATGTCCATACCATTTATCTTGCTCACTTTGTCTATCACTATTTCTGGGAAGATGAGTTGCTCAATAACACCCATACTGTAGTTTCCACGGCCATCAAAGCCTTTTGTATTCAGCCCTTGAAAGTCACGTACTCGTGGTAGTGAAACTGCTACTAGCCTGTCAAGGAATTCGTACATTCGGTCTCCACGCAATGTAACTCGCACACCTATTGGCACCCCTTTACGAAGTTTGAAGTTAGAAATGTCTTTCTTCGATTTTGTTGGTACTGCCTTTTGTCCGGCAATATTGGTCATTTCCACTATGGCTTGCTCCACAATTTTTTTGTCAGCCACCGCATCGCCTAAGCCTTGGTTCAGGCATATCTTAGTAATACGAGGAACTTGCATAGAGGATTTGTAGCCAAACTTCTCTTGCATGTTTGGGGTCACCGATTCGGTGTACTTACTTTTAAGTCTTGGTACGTAACTCATTTCCTTTATTTGATAAATTCGCCTGATTTTTTAGAATAGCGTTGTAGTTTGCCTTCGGCATTCAGCTTGCGGCCTACACGAGTTCCGTTGCCTTGGTTGTCTACCAGTTTCACGTTCGAGATATTGATGCTCATCTCTTTCTCCTTGATTCCTCCTTGTGGAAAATCACGGTCAACATTTGGTTTCAAGTGTTTCTTTACTATGTTCACACCTTCTACCAGTATGCGGCGGTCAGTAGTGAGCACTTCAATAACACGCCCCTTCTTACCACGGTCGGCACCGGTTATTACCAGCACCTGGTCGTCTTTCTTTATGTTCAGCTTTGGCTGTTTGTTTTTCTTGCGATCCATTGTCGTATAGATATTAAAGCACCTCAGGGGCAAGTGATACTATTTTCATGAATTGTTTTTCACGTAGTTCCCTGGCTACTGGGCCAAAGATGCGGGTGCCACGTGGTTCGTCTTGTGCATTTAGCAACACACACGAGTTGTCATCGAAACGTATGTATGAGCCGTCGGCCCTACGAATTTCTTTCTTGGTTCGAACTACTACTGCCTTGGCCACAGTTCCTTTCTTTATACCACCAGATGGGATGGCATCTTTCACGGTCACTACTATTTTGTCTCCAATAGATGCGTAGTGTTTACGAGTGCCCCCTAGCACACGGATAACCAGCACTTCGCGGGCTCCTGAGTTGTCGGCTACTTTAAGCCTTGATTCCTGCTGTACCATATTATTACTTGGCTTTTTCTATCACTTCAACCACCCTCCACCTTTTGTTTTTGCTCATGGGGCGGGTTTCCATGATTTTTACGATATCGTCTGGGCCACATTCGTTCTTCTCGTCGTGAGCCATAAAGGTAGATGTCTTTTTTAGGAACTTACCATACATGGGGTGTTTCAGCTTCCGTTCTACTGCCACCACGATGCTTTTGTCCATCTTGCTGCTCTTCACCTTTCCGGTTATCACCTTGCGGTCTTTACGGTCTATTACTTGTGCTTCCATTTCTTTTCTTGGTTAAATATTTAGGCAGTAGCTGTTTCAGTAATGTTAGCTACCAAAACTGCCTGCCTGCGTTTAGTTCCTTCAGTTAGCAACATGGCAATCACTCTACGTTGTGTGCGTATCTTGGTTGGATTCTCCAAATTGGCCACAGCGTGGTTAAAACGCATCTTGGTCAATTGTAAACGCTCTTCTTTCGTTACTTTGTTAAGTTCGGCGTTGGTCAGTAGGGCTATTTCTGTGTATTTCATTGCCTTTAGTTTATTCTTCTGCGTAATCAGGTTTTACAACGAAGTTGGTAGTCACCGGTAGCTTTTGTGAAGCAAGCCTCATGGCTTCCTTGGCAACTTCCAAAGACACACCATCAGCTTCGAACATGATAGTTCCCGGTTTGATAACGGCCACCCAATACTCGGGGGCACCCTTACCTTTACCCATTCGAACCTCAGCTGGCTTCTTGGTTACTGGCTTGTCCGGAAAAATGCGGATCCACACATTACCTTCCCTTTTCATGAATCGAGTGAGGGCAATACGAGCGGCTTCAATCTGGCGTGAAGTTATCCAGGCTGGCTCTAAAGATTTTAGCCCGAAAGAGCCGAATTCTATGCGGTGTCCGCGACTTGCTAGACCGGGATTTCGGCCTTTTTGCATCTTGCGGAACTTGGTACGTTTGGGCTGTAACATGTTATCTTGTCCTTTACTTACTAATTATCTGTAAAATGGATTCGCTTTATTTTTTGGGGCTGCAAAGATAGGATTTTACCTTGCAAAAACAAGAAAGCCTGTGTAAATTTTTTTACAAAGCCTTTTGTTTTTGTCCACAAGCCCTATCGAAACCTCAAGTATTTGAAGTATTCTAAAAAAAAATCAATACAGCTAAAGATAGAACTGGAGTTCATAAATGGGGAATTTTCCATGAGATAGAACGTTCAATAGATACCAATTGATTCAACAAGTAGTTTACATTCTCCAACCACATTTTCCTTATCCTGCCCTAAAATTGCGGTAAAATTGGGAACAACATATGCCCACTATTCAACTAAGAACTAAATACTAGAAACTAATAACATAATGAGCGTACTCGTAGGCAAAGATTCAAAAGTAATCGTACAGGGCTTCACAGGTAGTGAAGGCAGTTTTCATGCAGAGCAAATGATAGCGTATGGCACCAATGTGGTTGGCGGTGTCACTCCCGGAAAGGGAGGAACAACCCATTTGGACAGACCAGTGTTCAACACCGTACAAGATGCGGTTAGCAAGTCTGAAGCAAATGTGAGCATCATCTTCGTACCCCCTGCATTTGCTGCCGATGCCATCATGGAAGCTGCTGATGCGGGCATAGAAGTAATTGTGTGCATCACAGAAGGTATACCCACCAAAGATATGGTGATAGCCAAAAATTACTTAAAAGACAAAAGCTGTACACTGATAGGCCCCAACTGCCCTGGTGTGATGACGCCAGGAGGTGCCAAGGTTGGTATCATGCCCGGATTTATATTCAAAGAAGGCAGGATTGGGGTGGTTTCCAAATCAGGCACCCTCACCTATGAAGCTGTAGACCAACTGACTAAAATAGGGCTAGGGCAAAGCACAGCTATTGGCATAGGCGGCGACCCTGTGATAGGCACAAGTACTCTTGACGCTGTGAAACTATTGATGAACGACCCCGGTACAGACGGCATAGTAATGATAGGCGAAATTGGCGGGACGATGGAAGCAGAGGCATCACATTGGATTAAGGAACATGGCACAAAGCCTGTAGTTGGTTTCATAGCTGGGCAGACAGCTCCTCCGGGTCGCAGAATGGGGCATGCTGGAGCTATTGTGGGTGGAGCCGACGACACAGCAGCGGCCAAAATGCAAATCATGCGTGAGTGCGGTATCCACGTGGCAGAATCCCCTGCCCAGATTGGTATAGTAATGAAGCAAGCACTAGAAGCTATTATTGTTTAGCTGACTAATAACGTATACTCAAGGCCCGGCATGTCCGGGTCTTTTTTTTAGGAATGAAACCAAAGAAAATAGCCTTGTTTAATTCGCTGGCCTTGGGCTTGTTGGGTCTTTTACTTTTGGTGGTAAAGGGTTTTCATTTCGAGAACAACGACGATGTGGGAATGTTCTGCATGGTAAAAGGGCTGCTACAGTTTGAAGCGACTCCGCACCTATTCTTCCAGTCTTCTTATTTAGGGTACTTGTACCAATGGTTGTATGCAAACTTGCCTGCCATTGAGTGGTATTTTGTGGTGTATTATTTTTTTATGTTGGCTGGCTTGGTGTATATTTCGTATTGCATACTGGTCGGGGCTAAAAATATTCAAAGTTGCTTCACAATCTTGTTGCTCTGTTTTTTGGCAAGTGCGGAAGTGTTGCTGGGTGGCTTGCAGTTCACAAAGGCTGCCATCTGGCTTGGGTTAGCAGCCGCAATTGGGATTCAGTATTATCTGCAAGGAAACAGACATTGGCACCACTTGATTTTTGCATTTCTCTTTATGCTATTTGGTATGCTTTACAGGGATTCTTTTGCGGTAATTTCGTTCGGGATATTCTCTGTAGGTAGCTTGCTTTGGCTCTACAAAAACAAAGGTATTTACAAGAGATGGTTTGCTGTATTTGGAGCAGCGGGAGCATTAATTATTTCCGTATTCTGGCTGAATGGAAATGCCACCAACAAACACATCCCCGGCTTTGCAGAACAGAATACCAGACGAGCTCGGGTGAATGATTTTGGGATATTGAAAAAACTGGACGCCTATCCAGAGCTAAAGGAAAAGTACACCCTGCAGTTTCCTGAACTGGAACTGATACGGTACTGGATTTACCCCAAAGAATTTGCGAAAAACCAAGCACTCACAAAAGCACTTGAAGAAATTTACAACTTGCCCGAACCCCAAGGCCGGCTGCTGGATAGCATCAAAGGAACTACCTTAAGATTTGTAAGCGGATGGCAAAACAAATTGACATTATTCGTTCTACTTGCTCTTCTCCTTATTTCTTATTTACTAAAGAAAAAAATACCGCTGGAAGTATGGTTTACTGGAACTGTTTTAATCCTATTTTTATATGCCACAGGATATATGTACAAAACCGTGCCACCACGTGTGGGCAATGCTTTACTGACGGCTGCATTGTTTTACTGTTTGGCTTTCATTGGCTTAGGTATTGGCCAAAGCCTTATACAAAAATTACTTCGATACACTTCGCTTGCTGCTGGTGCTTTTCTTGTTTTATTGGGATATTTAGTCAACATAGACTCAGCCAAAAAATCAGATTGGACATATGGGTGTTTAAGAGACGTAGTTTACGATTCTGGCAAGCCTGTTTTTCTCACCTACCAAGATATACACAATGGCATTTACCTTGAAGCCTTATGGCCCGAACGCTTCAATGACCTAAAACTAGGTAGTTTCTATACAATAGGTTGGTGTATGACCCATCCTGCTTACTTGGCTTCGCTAAAAATGCAATTTGGTGGAGATGATATCTTGAAAATGCTGGCGAATGGAAAAATGTTACTTACTGACAACCCATACAATAGAGAATTAGCAAAGAAACTTTTGGCCTGCATGAGAAAACCTGATTTGCGAATCATCCCAGTTGACCAAAACGGAAAAGCTTTCTTAAAGCTAGAAACTAAAAACTAGAAACGGTCAACGTTTCTTGTATGCATCAGCCACCTCACAGAGTTCATCATACCATTCCCGTCCAAAGCGGCGGACAAGAGGCTGCTCCAAGAAACGATATACAGGGACTTTCAACTTTGTGCCCAAAGAACAGGCGGCTTTACACAAGCTCCATTCATGGTAGTTCACCAAAGTAAACTCTTCGCTTTCCTTCAAGCGAATAGGGTATAAATGGCACGAAATCGGCTTTTCAAAATCTATCTCGCCCGCACGGTAGGCCAATTGAATGGCACAACTAGTCACACCTTCATTATCATATTTCACAAACACACATTCGCCTGAAGGCAAGCAGGTAGTAACTAAATCACCCTGTTCGTCTTTCTCCCAAAAACCTATTCCCTCAAGCATGTCCAAACCAGCCTCGTTCATGTGCTTTTTTATCTCTGGCAAATGTTTTTCTATTTCACCAATTTCATTCTCTGCTAGTGGGGCCCCCGCATCACCAATCACACAGCAAGCCCCTTTGCATTTGTCCAAGTGACAAACAAATTCTTTTTCAAGAACATCTTCTGAAATAAGAGCGTTTTGAATGGCAAGCATAGGTGGAAGTTTGGAGTTTGGGGCTCGTAGGTTAAATCGTTTGATTCGTTAATTAGTTGGATTGGTCGTTATCTATCTTTTAGTTTCGCAAGTGGCCAATGCTTTTTCTTCCTTAGTGTCTACGAATATTTCTTATGTCTTTCCGTCTTTTGAGCGTTAATTCACTGGCACATTGCATAAATTCAATCATTTCAATTCGGCTGTAGTCTACAAAATTGCTGCAGTAAGCACACCTGAATCTTTCCCAGATTTCTTGGGAATTTAGAACTTTAGTGATTGCTGCTGTATCCTGAGCTTTCTCGGCAAGCAATGCTGATAGTTCGACTTGTAAAAGCGAGTCTTGCCTTTGCAATTCTAAGTTTGCACAAATTCTATCCTCAATTGTTGTCCCCGAAGTTGAGTCGCAATTAATATTCCTTGAAAGCTTCAAATACGATTGGTTTTTTATCACCATCATATCAATCTTTTGAAAAGGACTCGTTTGAAGTGTAGCCTTAAGAATATCTTGTCCAATTATTTCTGAACTTAGTAACAAGAGCATCCAAGTTGCCAGATTTTTCATTCGTAGTTTGTTTCTAAAAATAAATCCAACAATTCACACCACCCCCCTCACTTTCTCCTGTTCATCTCGTCCCTAATAAGGGCAGCCCGTTGGTATTCTTCATCGCGAATGGAGTCATCGAGCATGGAGTTTAGTTCGTCTTGGCCAATGGCCGAAAAGTCATCTGTGCTTTGAGCATGCTGTTCTATTAGTTCATCATCATCAGGCTCCGGCTCTTCGATGTTGAACTCATGGCCTGCCGTTATCATAATTTCTTCAGTGGTAAAAATGGGGCATTTCATCCTCACAGCGATTGCAATGGCATCAGAGGTGCGGACATCTATTTCGTTCACCTTCCCAACTGAGTCTTCGCAGATAAGCTTGGCGTAAAAAACACCCTCGACCAATTTATATATCACCACTTCCCTCACACGTATTTCAAAGGCATTGGCAAAATTTACAAAAACATCATGGGTCATTGGGCGAAAGGGAACTATTTTTTCAATTTCAATAGCTATTGCTTGTGCTTCAAAGCTGCCGATGATGATAGCCAGCTTGCGGCGTCCGCCATTTTCGCCCAAAATGAGTGTGTATGAGCCCTGTGTTTGCCCGGAAGTGAGTCCGATAACGTCTAAGCGGATATTAGTTGCCAAAACTGTGTTGTGTATTGTGAGTTGTCAGAAATATAGTTACTGATAAAATAAATCGTAATTCCTACTTGTACTTAATGATTACCTGCTTTCCAAACCTTGGCTGCCTCAATAATTTTTGGCATTGCTTCAAACACATCTCCCACGATGCCGTAGTCGGCTATTTTGAAGAAAGGTGCCTCAGGGTCTTTGTTTATTACTACAATTACTTTACTTCCTGAAACCCCAGCCTGATGCTGAATGGCTCCTGAAATTCCTGTTGCAATATACAAGTTTGGTTTGATAGTGATTCCAGTTTGTCCAACATGTTCTTCGTGTGGCCTCCAATCCATGTCGCTCACAGGTTTGCTGCATGCAGTGGCTCCGCCAAGTATGGCAGCGAGTTCTTCCACCATTCCCCAATTTTCAGGACCTTTCCAGCCACGTCCTCCGCTCACCACCACTTCTGCTTCTGTCAATGGAATTTTGCCAGTTACTTTTTTCAGTTCAACTTGTTGAGTGCGTGCTTGGCTGACATTGGCCTGCGGGGTATATGCTTCAACTGCACCTGAGCCTGCATTTATTTCAATTTTATACGAATTGGGGGTAATAGCCAAAACCTTGATGACTGAGTTTAACTTCATTTCCACAAAGCCTTTGCCCGAAAAACAACCCTTGCGAACAGTCATACTGTCACCGTCAACATTTGGCAGGGCGACCACCCCGCTCACCACGCCAGCCTTCAGCTTCACTGCCAGGAGCGGTGCAATGGATTTGCCAGCATAGTTGTTTGAAATGATGATACATTTAGCTCCGCAAGCGTTTGCAGCTTCGGCTAGTGCAGCGGCAATCACGAAAGGGTCAGAACATGTGAGTGAGGCTGCTTGCAGTATTTTGTCGGCACCGTATTGCCCCAGTTCTGAGGCATCAGTAGAGCCGATGGTGAACACGGCAACTCCTGCACCGCCAGCAGCAGCCTTGGCATAACTGATGGCTTCCAGTGAGGATTTTTTATACTTGTTATCTTGCGATTCGGCGAAAACTAAATACATAGGTAATTAGGTAATGTGATAATTCGGATATTCAGTACTATTTTTACAATAAACTTAGATAATCTTGGCTTCGTTGTGCAGCAGGTCTATCAGTTTGCCTGCATCGGCTACGTCTAGCATTTTGCAGGCACCTTTGCTAGCTGGTAGTTCGTAGGTCAAGGCTTCAGCCAAAATGGGAACAACTTGCGGCTCTACCACCTGCAAAGGTTTTGTCCTTGCGGCCATAATTCCACGCATGTTAGGAATACGTGGTTCAGTCAAATCCTTTTGGGCACTCAACACGCAGGGAAGATTGCATTTCACTACCTCACGGCCACCGTCAATATCATGTTCGCAGGTGGCAGTAGTTCCTTCCACATCTAGTTTGCAGACCACGTTCACATACGGCAGGTTCAGCATTTCGGCCAACAGGCCACCAACAAGTCCACTGTTGTAGTCAATGGATTCACGCCCAGTGAGGATTAATTCGTAGCCACCCGATTGGGCAACGGCTGCTATCTGTTCAGCAACAAAGTAGGCATCTTTGGGTTCAGAATTGATACGGATGGCATCTGTGGCCCCAATGGCCAAAGCCTTGCGGATATTGGCTTCTGAGTCGGCAAGCCCTACGTTTATTACGGTAACAATTCCACCCAATTTTTCGGTGAGTTCAAGAGCACGAGTCAGCGATAGTTCGTCGTAGGGATTGATGATAAACTGAACGCCCGCAGTGTTTAGTTTTGTATTATTGTCGGCGAACGATATTTTTGTGGTGGTATCGGGCACCTGGCTGATACAGACAAGTATCTTCATGCGAAAATCTGATAATAAGTTAGTTAGCTGTTATTTTCTAAAAAAAGGAATGCAAAGGTATCCAAAGAACACCCCAAAACCCAAATGGAAAACCCCCGCCTTGTTAAATTGAAGGAGCTTTACGACCACAGCCCCGAAGATGCCTTTCTCACCTATGCCATAGCCACGGAATATGTAGCCATGCAGCGGGACGAAGATGCATTTTCGTACTACCGCCTGCTGGTGGAAACCCACCCCGACTATGTGGCCACTTACTACCACCTAGGCAAACTTTGCGAACGTAAGCAGGATTTTGCCAAGGCACTGGAGGTTTACAAAACCGGGATAGAAAAAGCTCGTGCCGCCAAAGACCAACACTCATTAGCTGAGCTACAAAATGCGTTTACTAATTTGGAGATGGAACTAGAATAATTCTGGATAGTAATCCCGATTGGCCGGAACTTTCAGGTCTGGGCTGCTATTTAGTGTTGTGCAAACAATCCATTGAGTCATTTGCAGGAGACTTTTGAGTGAGGGAATGATTCCTGCAGATAGTTTATGAGAAGTTTTTGTTTATTTCATCAGGATTCATTTTACTTGCATGATTTAGGATTTCAGCAAAGGAAGTATACCCTTTTTCTTTTGCAAATTTGTCTAATGATTCTGATAGTCCCGCATCAATCATCTCTCCTCGTTTATTTAATTGATAAGCTGCCAGTATTGGAAACAGCGAAGTATTTTCTTTGATAAAATCTCGATAGTTATTTACCATATACTTTAAGGTAAAGGAATCATTTTGGATAGACTCTATTAACAAATTTGAATCAGTTCCGAATGTTAAAGAGGGAAGATTATTGGGATTATTAGATTTCGCAGTATCCATTGCAATTAACACAATTTCTTTTTTCAGTTTATCAAACTGACCTAAAAAAATGAGTGCAATTGATGTGAAAAAGAATAAGAAAACTCCCCATAAAGTATAATCCCTATTTAGTTTTTTGACTAATGTTTGTCCATATAAAAGCAAGCCCATCCTCACTATTCCAAAGATTGAAAAGGATAGAAATTCAACAATCTTATCATCAGTAAATATAGAAATAATTATCACAATTATGCTGACTGCCAAAAGTCCCCATAGTAAGTTGACCTTATTTGCTTTGTTGATAAAGTCATATATATTTACATATAATGCCTTTGGTGGGTGTCCCTTAGAATTGTTATCACCGACCGCAATTTTTTACTCCACTACCAAGCCCTATTCACTCCTACCATCCACCTGAATGCAATATTCTCCGTGCCTGCGGGGGCATTGCTCAGGTATAAGGGGAAATCAAATCGCAGCGTGAAAGGTTTAACTTCATCCAAAGCTCCAAAGCGTTTGATAGTGAAGGTGGTGCCAAGGCCGGCATCTGCCCGCACCGAGCCTAAGCCCCACATGTTGGTAGTGGTCTGGTAGTTTATCTGCCCTGCATCGGCAAACACGTAGGTATTTACTTTCAACCAGTTGCGAGTGATACGGGGTTTTATTTTGATGAATTGGTCAAACTCCAGTTCGGCATTCACCGCCCAACCACCCTTGCCTGCATAGCTTTTTAGCACTTTGTTGTTCACCAGTTCGGGAGCAGCATAGCCAGTATATCCCCGCAAGTTGAGGCCACCACCCATTTGCAGGTTGCCGGGCAATGCCCCAAAATCTATATTCCCCGCATCGTTGTTTATGGGGAAGAAGCCAACAGAACGCATGAACTTATTGTCGAGGATATCCTCGGTGCTTGCCCCGCTCAGCATCAGCTGGCTTTCCGGAGCTACGGAATTGTTGCTGCCCAGCCTACCAATGAAACGGGTTTTCAGTATCAACTTGCCCATATTGTTTTGGTTGTGGGCTTTCAGTTGCAGCCACGAGTAATTGTAATCGCTGAACAGACTTGCACGGCCACTAAGTTCGCAGGTCACATATCCTTTTTGGCCGTTATATAGTTTCTGATTTCCGACATGCAGGTTCAGGGTATTATTCATACCTTTGGCATAGGGCAGCAACAGGACCGAAGAGTTGTTGAGTGTGTAGGCATTGTATATGCTTTTGATGGTTATACCATACGACTTGCCGCCGGGAATGCTTTTGGTAAGTCCAAGGACATTGACAGCAAAGCCAGCAAGCATTTGACTCTTGAGCTGCCAATTGGTGTTTTTTGCTATTCGGTTCCTATATTCAAGCCACCAAGAGACAGGAGTGCTGCCACCCAAATTTGCATTAGCCATCAGACCCGTGTTGACCCAAGCTGTTGCTTCAAACACATGCTTGAAATCCATGTAGCCGCCTTTGAAATGCAGACCCGCTTGGACCCCATCCACCACATTGCCCCATATATCAGGCCGCCAGAAAATGCGGTAACGGTAAAGGTCTTTGGGCAAAGCCACCTGTGCATCTAGCTTCCACTTCACGGGGCATTTCCAGGAGTTGTTAAGGTAGTTTATATCGGCCATGCGGTGGGTAGGGTCAATTATGATATTCTTCGCTTTAACATTTATAGGAAAGTTTAGCTTATATGTTTCATTTAAATTGTCCCATCCTTTCCAAAATCCATTTTTAAAAGGTATGAGAAGCCATCGATAAGGCTCTAGTTTGTGAAAGTATGTATTTGAAATATTGTACCAAAATGTATCGTTTGTATTGGTAATTACTGCAATATCCAATGGCATCTGCATTCGCTCGTTTCTATTTATAGTCACATTGTAATTATATCCCCCTTTGGTATCTTTCTGTTTGGCTTTTCTTACTTTCACAATAGAATAATCATTCCTCTTAGTAGTCTCCATCCATTGGTCGAAGAACCAGTTCAAGTCCACATGGGTATAGTTGATGATGCTGCTGCGGAAATCCTCGAAGTAGGGGTGGCATATTTTCCATTGGTTGAAATAATGCTGCATGGCTTTCAGGAAAAGTTCATCACCCAACACATACTGAAGGTTATATAACATGGTGGCTGTTTTGTAATATACATGTCGGTAGCCTCCTCCATGCCCCAATGCCCCGTTGAACTGGTCGCTATGGGTGTTCAGGGGTTCATCGTCCCAGTTCATGGCATCTTGCAGGTAGCCGATATATACACTGTTCACCACGGTAGGATTTTGTTCGCGGTATTTGTTATGCCATTTGCTTCTTGATTTTCCACTCAGCGGATATTTCCCATCCAATTTCGTCAAGCTCCAGCCCGTGAGAAACTGTGTAAAGCCTTCGTCCAAGGCGGCACGGTAAGTTTCATTGTTGCCTATCATCCCGAAAAACCAGTTGTGGCCTATCTCGTGTGCTATCACATTGTGGTAGCCCGGACTCGTGCCACCATCCAACGTAAGCATCGGATATTCCATTCCATCGCGGGCATCGGCAGCCACCATTTTTGGGTAGGCATACATGCCAATATCCTCCGAATATAGTTTCACTACTTTGGCAACAAACTCAGCAGCATCTTGCCAGTAGGGGGCATTGAATTCCTCTGCCAAACCAATGCATTGAATGCCATTCCACTCGGTCTCAATTATACGATAAAGCGGGTCGGCAGTCCAAGCGAAGTCATGCACATTGAGGGCTTTGAATTTCCAAGTCTTGGTTTTGCCGTCAGCGGGGTTGCATGCATTGGGCACATATTTTCCTTCAGTATTTTTTGGCAAAACCTTAAAGTTCTTTATATCTATTTTCTCCCGATAATCGGCTGGTAATGCCTCGTTTTTGTTCATCAGTTTGCCTGTGGCCTCCAGCACATAATGGCTTGGCAAGGTCAGTTCCACATCGTAGCTACCGAAGTCGCCATAAAATTCCTTGCCCAGGTGTTGGTCGGTTTCCCATCCAAACTTTCGGTCGTACACACAGATGCGGGGATACCAATGCACACAGTCGAAATGCTTGTAGCCAAAGTTTTCAAAGAGTTTCATCCGCCTTCTCATGCTTCCCTTGTCGAAATAGCTTTTGAATACCACTGCCACCTGCACCGAACTGCCCGGCAACAAAGGGGATTGTAGCGTAACACCCATGATGGTATTGTCGAAAAATGGTTGCAGCGTCACTCTGTCAATGGTTACATGACTAACGGTGGTGCCAAGCTTTTGGGCTTCGTATTTCCCAAACTCGCTCTTTATCCCGTTGGCCTTTTCCAGTTGGGCTAGGTAGCTGCCCGGCTGAAAGGCATTTTGATACAAATGAAAATATAAAACACGCAGCGTATCGGGGCTGTTGTTGTAATAGGTGAGGCTTTCCACCCCGTCCACAATGTCGGTCTTGTCGTCGAGGGTGGCACGGATTACATAATGTACATCCTGCTGCCAGTAGGCCGCATTGGGCATCCTGTTTTTCCAGTAGAAAGGATTGGAGGCACTGCGGTATTCGCCTTCTTGGGCTTGCAGTAAATTGGGTACACTAAGCAGTAAAACAAATGTGAGAATGCGGGAATGTGAGGATGTGTTGGCTTTCATCTTATGTAATTTTTGGCAAATGTAGCCAGTGAAAGATTTGGACAAGATGGAATTTGACTAAAGCCTTTCTTCCGCATGCTTCATCAGGCCGGGGAAGAAAGCGGCAAAGCCTTTGGCGTAATGGCTGTAGTTGCGTTCAAGTTCTTCGCCCGACAGGTGCATCTTGTTTTCAAACTTTGCCCTGCGTCCCATCTGGGTCATCACGGTGGCTATGCCTGCAATGTGGCGGTAAGCCAGCAGCCAGTTATGCTGCACCATGTAGGGCAACATGCCGGCTGTGCGGGCTGGCAGCAGGTGGGTGTTTGCCTGCAAAAAAGTATATGTTTCGGCCACATATTCATCAAGGCTTTGGTGGTGGTGATTTTCCCAATCCACAGCCAAAAAATGATCCAAGAACACATCGGCTACCACAGGCGAATACTTGCCCATCACTGGCCGCATCAGGTCCTTTATTTCTGTAACAACAGGGTGGCTGTCGGTATATGTGTCAATGGCACGGTGCAGGGCTATGCCTTTTTGTATGCCTTCGGAAAATGCTGCAGCCTGCTTTCCTTTCACAGCATCGGCCATAAAATTGCCGAGCATCACTTCTTCATTTTTGCCTGAGAGGTAAAGGTGTGCAAGAAAATTCATTTGTAGGTTATAAGGTGGGAGGCAGTAATAGGATTGGAGAAACAGGAAATGGCCTTTTGTTCATGTATGCCGATTGCCAATCAAAGAAGAGTCACATCGATTGCAAATCGGCATCGGTCAAGCTTCTCCAACCCCATCTATTTTACTTGTTTATTGGCAGTCAAGTGAGGCAAAGGTATTGTGTAGGCATCTAACCTCTAAATCTTCAATTGGAAGTTTATTATCCTCAAATTTGCTGTCATTCTCTTGGGTGTATTTCTTTGTGGTCTTACTCCTCTTGTTGCCAAACAATTCCCGTATTCAAGCTGTTTGATGTTTCCACCCAGCATCTTCAAATCTACTCAAAGACATACCAATTTCGAATGGTTACGCCTCATGCTTTACTTTTGAAGGCTTTTTGTGGGTGGCAAAAGTGTTTAGGCCGCTCATCAAAAAGGCGAATCAGTTTCTCGTTAAATAGTTAACATTTGCTCCATGAAAATAATAGCATACCTGAAAAGAACCTCCATGTCAGTCGGCATGCGGGCTCGCCGTTGGCTGCTGGGCATTAGCCTTGGTCTTGGCCTCCTCGTCACTTTCGCGTTCACCCACGACGAATACTTCGAGCTGTCGAAGAACATTGACATTTTTGTGACGCTGTTCAAAGAGGTGAACACCTACTATGTGGACGAAACCGACCCCGGCAAGCTGATGAAGACCGCCATAGACAAAATGCTGGAAAGTCTGGACCCCTACACCAACTACATAAGCGAGAGCGAGGCCGAAGATTACCGATTCCAGATGACAGGGCAATACGGTGGCATAGGTTCGCAGATAGGCATCCGTGATGGTTGGATCATTATCACCGACCCCTATGAGAACTACCCTGCTGCTAAAGCTGGCCTGCAGCCCGGCGATATCATTGTTGAGATTGATGGAAAGAGTATGAAAGGAAAGTCAACGAGCGATGTAAGTAAGCTGCTAAAAGGTCAACCTAGGACCAAGTTCAAGATGGTGCTGAGGCGTGAGGGGGGCAGCGACTTTGTGCGAGAGATAGAACGGGAAGAAATAAAAGTGAAGAACGTGCCTTTTTATGGCATGGCCGATGCCAACACTGGATATATAAAATTGCGTGACTTTCGGAACGATGCTGGCGAAGATGTGGCCAAGGCATTACAGGATTTGAAAGAGAAAAATCCTAACATGAAACAAGTGATGCTAGACCTGCGTGGCAATCCCGGTGGCCTGCTCATGGAAGCCATCAACGTGGTGAATGTATTTACCCAAAAAGGACAACTGGTGGTGAGCACCAAAGGCAAGGTGCGTGAGTGGGAAAAGGAATATAAGACTAACAACGTTCCGACAGATATGGATATACCTGTAGTGGTGCTAACCAACAGTGGATCGGCATCGGCATCCGAGATTGTGAGTGGCACCATTCAAGATTTGGACAGAGGGGTAATAGTTGGGCAACGCACCTTTGGCAAAGGGCTGGTGCAAAGCACACGACCGCTCACCTACGGCACTCAACTGAAAGTGACTACTGCCAAATATTATACACCCACCGGCCGTTGCATACAGGCATTGGACTACAGCCACCGCAACGAGGACGGCTCTGTGGGCGAAGTGGCCGATACGCTTAAGAAACTATTCCTAACCCGCAATGGCCGCAAAGTATATGACGGTGGAGGCATAGCACCTGATATAAAAACAGAGGAACGCAAGTACAGCAATATGATGGCAGCTCTGCTTTCTAAATTTGTGATTTTTGACTTTGCAAATAAATATAAACGCGAACATGAAAAGATTGCTGCTGCCAAAGACTTTAAGTTGAGCGAAACAGACTGGCAAGCATTTGTGGCATTTGCCGGCAGCAAAGAAGTGGACTACAGCACCCAAACCGAAAAACAACTGGACGAACTGAAAAAGAAGGCAGAGGCCGAGAAATATTTTGAGAGCATAAAAGGTGAATACGAAACCCTGAAGAAAAACTTGCAGCACGACAAGAAATCGGACATCCTAAAGCAAAGGCAAGAGATAACCGCCATGATTGAACGCGAAATAGTGCAGAGGTACTACTTCGAGAAAGGTGTCTTCGAATCGTCGTTCCGCCATGACCCCGATGTGGAAGCAGCCATCGGCATCTTCAACGACATGGATAAGTTCAAGAAGCTGTTGAAGCCGTGATTAATTTGGTAATTTGTTGATTCGTTAATCCGGTAATTGGGGTAGTATTTTGTCTGTATTTGCAATCAATACTTGAAGATATTTGGATTTATAGTCCACCTCATCAACAAAATTTCTTGAACCTCAAATCAAAAAATCCAATTTCTCTCAATCATACCTCGTACATCTAAAATCCTCCTTCCCCCTTGCTTTCCCCCACCGACTTCCTCACCATTGCAATCCTTGGCTGTGCCGGGGGTTTTATTTCGGGTATGTTGGGTGTGGGTGGCGGCATTGTATTTATACCTATCCTGCAGTTTTACTTGGAACGCAGCGGTGTCCAAGACCCTGAGTTGGTGAAGTTCATCCTGGCCAATTCCTTGTTCGTTATCATCTTCTCTGGATTGGTTATTAGCCGCAAACAATACTTGATGGGCAACCTTCATCCGAGACCAACTATATACACAGCCTTGCCGGGCATGGTCACCTGCATAGCCATGACATGCATGATAGAGCAAGGCACTTGGTACAACAAAACAGCTTTCAACATCATCTTCCTTTGTCTGCTTGTGCCTTTTGCCGTACGGATGTTGTTCAACAAAAAAAACGACAGCAACGAGAATGAAATCTTGCCCAAAGGCTGGGTGTTTTCTGTAACCGGTTTTTTTACGGGCATCGTCACTTCCTTGTCTGGCTTGGGCGGTGGCATTTTAATGGTGCCTATATTCACGGATGTGCTTCGTATCCGAATCAAAACGGCCACTTCCATTAGCACCGGCACGATTCCTTTTTTTGCCCTACCAATCAGTGTCTATTATTTGCTGGCAACTTGCCTCACTCCACTTGACCCTTGGCAACAAGGCTATGTTGTGTTTCCACTAGTGCTGCCACTTATTCTTAGTGTATTGTTGGTGGCTCCATTGGGGGTTCGCACTGCCCAAAAAGTAAGCCCGGCGGTACTTCGTGTCACCTTTGCCTTATTTGCTTTAGGGGTGATTATTACGAGGATTTGGTGAGGCTGAGATAAAGAAATTGGACTATACTTTCTTCAAACTTGAAAAAATCAAATTTATACAATCTTAAAGTGAAGTTTTTATATAGTCATATCATTTTACTTCTTGGTTGTTTGTTCTTTGCAACATCCGTCAATGCTCAAAAAAGCGATGTAGGCAATTGGTTTATATATTTTGTAAATCAAAAAATTAATCAAAAATGGGATTGGCATAACGAAATTCAATATCGCAACTACAACTTTATCGGAGATATGAACCAATTGCTATTAAGAACAGGAATTGGGTATAATCTTACAGAGAATAACAATAATGTTTTATTGGGTTATGGTTTTATAAATACACAAAAATATGTATCAAACTTGGATGAAAAAGTAAGTGAAAACGAGCATCGTATTTTTCAACAGTTTATTACACGACAAAGTTTTAATAGGGTTTTTATTCAACATAGATACAGAATAGAAGAGCGATTGTTGCCCAATGATTTTCAAATGCGTTTTCGCTATTTTTTATCAGTAAATGTTCCTTTAAACAAAAAGGTAATGGAGAGTAAAGCTCTTTATCTATCGGCTTATAACGAAATTTTTATCAATGCCGAAAAACCATTGTTTGATCGAAATCGGCTCTATGGGGCATTAGGTTACGTTATCAATAAAAGCATTAAAATAGAAGTTGGTTATATGGCTCAAACCTTAGAAAACACCAACAGAAATCAATTTCAAATAGTAGTATTTAACAATTTACCTTTTAATAACAATTAAAATATATGAAAACCCTAACAAAAGAAATGTAAGCGGCCATTACACCTCAAATGGCATTAGAATTACTAAAAGACGGCAACAAACGGTTTGTAAATAATCTAAAAATAAACCGAAACCTGTTGCAACAGGCAAACGAAACATCAGACGGGCAACATCCTTTTGCGGTTATCCTCAGTTGTATTGACAGCCGAACTTCTGCCGAATTAATTTTTGATCAAGGCCTTGGAGATGTTTTCAGTATTCGCATTGCCGAAAACATTCTAAATGAGGATATTTTAGGCAGTATGGAATTTGGTTGCAAAGTAGCAGGAGCAAAAATTATAGTTGTATTAGGACATTCAAAATGCGGAGCAGTAAAAGGAGCTTGCGACGATGTAGAAATGGGTAACTTGTCAGCATTGCTTACTAAAATAAGACCAGCCGTTGATGATGAAACTACTACAACAGATAATCGCAATTCAGGGAACGCAGCATTTGTAGAAAAAGTAGCAACCATTAATGTAAAACGAACTGTTAAGGCCATTATGGAACGAAGCCCGATTTTAAAAGAAATGATTGAAAACGGAGAAATAGGAATTGTAGGTGGAACGCACGATATATGAACAGGATTAGTAACATTTTATACTGAAATAATGATAGATAGTTTGTAAATACTAAACAGCCACCGCCCCTTTGATAGCAGGATGTGGGTCATAGTTTTCTAAGGTAAAATCTTCGTATTTGAAATCAAAAACAGACTTCACATCAGGGTTTAGTTTCATTGTTGGATAAGCCTTTGATTCACGACTTAGTTGCAGGGTTACCTGTTCAAAATGATTCGTGTAGATGTGAGCATCGCCCAAGGTATGAATAAACTCATCAGGCTTCAATCCGCATTCCTGAGCCACCATCAAGGTGAGCAGGGCATAACTGGCTATATTGAACGGCACGCCCAAAAACAGGTCGGCACTGCGTTGGTATAGTTGGCAGCTTAGTTTGCCATCGGCTACATAAAACTGGAAAAGGGAATGGCAAGGCATCAAAGCCATGCGGGGTAGGTCGGCCACGTTCCAAGCACTTACTATCATGCGGCGGCTATCGGGGTTGGTTTTTAGTTGGTGCAGCACATCAGCCATTTGGTCTATATGTCCGCCATCGGGTTTGGGCCAGCTACGCCATTGGTGTCCATACACAGGTCCAAGGTTTCCATCAGCATCCGCCCATTCGTCCCAAATGCTCACCCCGTTTTCCTTCAGGTAGGCCGTGTTTGTTTCGCCTTTCAGAAACCAAATCAATTCGTGAATAATGCTTTTCAAATGAACCTTTTTGGTGGTAATTAGTGGGAAGCTCTCACTAAGGTCGAATCGCATCTGATAGCCAAACACACTCTTAGTGCCTGTGCCTGTGCGGTCTGCCTTCAAAGTGCCGTGTTCAAACACATACTTAAGACAGGTTTCGTATTCGTTATTTGCCATGAGACAAAATTGCAGGATGAGTGGGTGAAGGATATGGAAAGATTATCCACCTTTTACAAAAAAAGCCCATCCATTGCTGGATAGGCTTTTTGAATTTTCATGCAAGAGTTATTTGTTACGTTTTTCTTTGATACGGGCTTTCTTTCCTGTGAGGCCACGCAGGTAGAACAACCTTGCACGGCGAACCTTGCCGCGGCTCAACACATCTATCTTGGCTATGTTGGTGCTGTGCACTGGAAAAATACGTTCGACACCGATACCGTTCGAAATTTTGCGAACGGTGAAAGTTTCGTTCAGGCCATTGTTGCGGCGTTGTAGGCAAACCCCTTGGTATTGCTGCGTGCGTTCCTTGGTGCCTTCTTTTATTTTGTAATGCACTACGATTGTATCGCCAGCCTTGAAGACTGGAAGGTCAGTCCTAATGTATTCTTGTTCAACTAATTTGATGAGATCCATGATGCTAAAATTTTGGAGTGCAAAAGTAAGGCTGAGTTTTCAACCTAAAAAATGTTTTTTTCTTAATCTTCTTCTACTTGCTCCACCTTGAAAACCAACTTGTTTGATGCGAAGAAGTTAATAATTGAGCTAATAGCCGTTGCGAAGATGGGGGCAAGGAAAAGCCTTTGTTTGCTCAGAAAGGCGGGTAGCCATGTAGCCACATCCACGAAATAATAGACTAGCCCGATATTGATAAAGAAGCCAATGAGGTAAACAGCTAGGAACTTTCTGAAATATTTTTTTTCCTTTTTTGTCTGATGGCGGAAAGTCCAATTTTTGTTCACGTAGTAGCTCACTATAAGACCCACGATGCTACCAATGACTTGATATAGGAGGTAAAATTTCCCTACATCCCCATAAAAAATCAAGTGGCCTTTGCACAGAAGGGCATAAGTAATGTAGCCCGCTACAAACGAGGCTGCTCCCACTATCCCAAACTTTACCAGCTTGCGAAACGAAGAGTTTTTTAGGATTATCTGAATCAAAACGGCTGCGAAAATAGTGGCGGTAGCTTAGCTGAAAATTATTGGTTGGTTAGAAGTGGCTATTTTAGCCCCTTGAAACTACTTTTATTTTCAGGGTTGCTTGTTTGCTTTTTAGCTTGTGCTCAAAAGTCAAGCATTTGGAAAAACACCAAACGGGACGGGTATGTTTTGTTGGGCAAAGCCTCTCTTGGCAAACTATTTTTCAGCGATTCCTTTCCTTGGCTAACTAAGGGGATTGCTGAATACCCGGCCACTGATACTGCTGCCCTTAGTTGGATAAAGCAAAATAAAGCCCGCCTAAGTTTTGAAGTATATGCAGCCACTTGGTGCAGCGATACCTGGAATTTGTTGCCCAAATTTTTCAAGGTGTTGGGCACTGCTCAAATTCACCACTCCAAGGTTCCTATCTATTTGCTTAACCGGAGAAAGCACTTGCCTCATTGGTTGATCAGGCCATGGGGAGTTAGAAGTGTGCCAATGTTCATCGTAAAATTAGATGGGAGCGTCATGGGAAGAATTGTAGAAAGCTTGCCCGCTGGCGTAAGCATGGAAATGGCTATCAGAAATTGTTGTGATAAACGCTAAAAATCAAGTACCATTACACTGCCTTACCTTTCAAAGCCTCGGCAACCACCAAGTCCATTACCCGTTCGGCAAAAGGGCGTGTGAGTTCGTTTAAGGTTTCGATGGATGCCGTGATTAATTTACGGTCTGGGTTGCTTTTTATGGCCTTCAATTCGTCCACTTGTACTTTCACAGTTGCAACTTCCTCCTTGGTGAGCAAACTTCCATGTTTAATAATGAAGCGTTCGGTAGTATAAATCATTTGCTCGGCTTCCGTTCGTACTTCCGTGAGCAGTCGGGTCTCCACATCTTGCTGTGCATGGGTGATTGAATCCAGAAGCATCTGCTCCAACTGCCCGTCAGAGAGCCCGTAGCTTGGCTTCACTTCCACGGTTTGCTTCACACCGCTGCGGGTTTCCTCGGCTTCCACTTTCAGTATACCATCTGCATTCAAAATAAAACGCACCTGCACTTTGGGTAGTCCGGCTGGCATGGCGGGGATGCCTTTCAGTTCAAATTCTCCCAGCTTGCGGTTATCGGCCACCAGCTCTCGTTCGCCTTGATACATATTTATCTTGATGGCAGTCTGGGCATCTTGCGAAGTAGTATATTCTCTGGCTGCACTAGCCGGCACTTTGTTGTTTCGTGGAATAATAGTATCCATCAAGCCACCCAAGGTTTCTATCCCAAGCGAAAGCGGAGTAACATCCAACAACAGTAAATCTGTTCGGTTGCCACTGAGAATATCAGCCTGCACCGCTGCCCCCAAAGCCACCACTTCGTCAGGGTTCAGGTGGTCGTTGGTAGTAGATTGGGGGAAAAAATCTTTGACAGCCTGCTTCACCAGAGGGCTGCGGGTACTTCCTCCCACCAGCACCACATCTTGTATTTGGGCCAATTCCAAACCTGAATCTTTCAAGGCCAATTTGCAGCAAACCAATGTTTTCTGGATGATTGGTTCAGCCAATTCCTCAAACTCAATTTTGGTAATTTCCAAGAGCATTTCCCCAAACGAAAAAGCCGCCTGTTCCTTCTCACTCAATTGTTTCTTAGCTTCCTCGGCCAATAGTCTAATTTCTTGTTCTTTCCCTGAATCAGAAATTTGGATAGTATATTTTGATTTCCAGAAATTGACAATTGCAATGTCCAAATCATTACCGCCTAATGCTGTATCGCCGTTGGTGCTTAGCACCTCAAATACACCATTGGTAATTTGCAAAATGGATATATCGAACGTACCACCCCCAAGGTCGTACACTGCTATGGTTTTATCGTGCGTTTTATCTAATCCCAATCCGTAGGCTAGGCTTGCGGCAGTAGGCTCATTCACTATTCGCAGCACTTCCAATCCGGCTAGTTTTCCTGCATCCCGGGTAGCCTGTCGTTGACTGTCATTGAAATAAGCCGGCACTGTTATCACAGCCTTGTTAATAGGCTGCCTCAGGTAATGTTCTGCCTTTGCTTTCAGTTCTTTCAAAATGTAACTGCTTAATTCTATTGGGCTATATAATTTACCACCCAGTTCCACCATCACCATGCCTTCGCCTACTCCATCCGATAGGATAGGCTTACTTAGTTTATAGCCAATTACTTTTCCTGCAAGGTCTGCATAGCTCTTGCCCATCAACAATTTGACTGAATGAACTGTACTGCCTGGGTGCTCTATCAAATGAAGTTTAGCTTCATTTCCTATAGTTACTTTCCCCTGTTCATCTATATGTACGATGCTTGGCACAATCACCTGTCCATCTCCATCGGATAATGCTATTGGGTGCTTGGTTTCTTTGCTTACAAAAGCCACCAGACTATTGGTAGTACCAAGGTCTATGCCCACAATGAGCTCTTCTTCTTTCAGACTTCCTGTTACGATATTGATTGCTATTTTTCCCATGATTTTTCGTGGTGCAAGTTTCGGGGAAGAATTCGTTAAGTGTATTTTCTATTTCGCCAAAGAAGTAGTAATCCGAGAATTTTACCACAGGAGCCGTGGCACGATTGGAAGGTTACACTATTCCGCACTGCAGACAACAATTTTCGATAAGGATTTCATATTTCGTGCTCCTCCTTTTATGTCTTTAGTTGTTAGCAGTAATATGCGGTTGTCCATTTCTTAAATTTTCTTTCCGTCCATTTCAGTGACAATGTAAAGGTTGTTGCCAGTTTCCGTATTGTAAATCTCATTGAAGGAAAAGACAATTTTATAGCCATCGGAAGCAACAAATAAAAAATAGTAGTAGTTCAACATGCGTGATTTTTCGTATTGAAAAGCTACACTGTCCAAGATATTTTTTAGCAATACCACTTTTACAGATTTCGCTTTTTCCTCCTTTTTGGGTGAACAACTTGTGTTGATATCTGTCAACTCAATGGTGGGGTATCGTTGTAAATCAGCTAACGAAATTGTCTTTTCAGTTTTAACCTTTCCATTAATTTTAAACTCATTGGTTGCTTCAGTTTGGGCTTGAGTGCATAAGCCGGTTATTGTAAAAATTAGCAGTAGAATGTATGCTTTAGTCATGTTGTTGTTTTATATAATTTTGTTATGGGTTGGCCAAGTTGCTATTCCTTTGAGGGCACTGCGAAAAAATCTTTATGTATTTCGATGCAAATTCGTTCACATAGGTCGTTCACTTCTTTCAAATTGACCTTTTTAGTATATAGGTATTCAGTAAGGCTATCATCGTTGCCAATAATTATATTTCCAGCTTCGTCTTTACGAATTTCAAAACTAAACGATCTATCAAATTCCTTATTAATATAAACTTGATAGGAGGCTAATATTTCAGCAGGTTCTTTAATCTTTTTCCCTTCCATGAAGCTTACCCAAGAATATTGTTTTGCTTCGCGGTCTCTCTTGATTTCAAAGTTAAAGTTCATAGCTAAATTATCTAATAAATAATCAATGCTGCAAATATGAGCAAACCTACCAACTGCGGCTATTTTTTATTTTCATTTCCTTCCATTTCTCTTAAAAAAGTTTTTGCCTGCGGTTGGTGTTTTCACCAGCCACTAAAATGCTACCCAAGCATCTCTTTAAACAAATGTAGCAGCTTGGGTTCTGCTTCATTGGCTACTGCAATAATATCTTCTATCTTGGCTTTTTTTAGTCTGGGTTCGTAGCAAAGGTCTGTGATGATGCTGGCGGCAAAAACTTTCAATCCAGCATGGACGGCAGCAATTACTTCAGGCACAGTACTCATGCCAACAAGGTCTGCTCCAACAGTACGCAGATACTTATATTCAGCCCGTGTTTCCAAGTTGGGGCCGGGTACACTCACATATACTCCTTCATGAAAATTGTATCCAGCTTTTGTACAGATGACTTTTCCTTTTTGCAGCAATTGATAGTTGTAAGGTTCCAGCATATCAGGAAATCGGACTCCCCAAACATCCACATTGGCTCCCGTCAGTGGGTTTTGGTTTTGTAAGTTTATATGGTCTTCAATCAGCACAAGGTCGCCTAGTTCATAGGCTGGGTTCAGTCCACCACTGATATTGGAGATAAAAAGCTGTTCAATTCCCAACAGTTTCATCACTCTTACCGGAAAAGTGACCTGCTGCATGGTATACCCTTCATAGAAATGAAACCTGCCTTGCATCACAACCACAGGCTTGCCCGATAAATGGCCAAAGATGAGTTTCCCCGCATGGCTTTCCACGGTCGAGATTGGAAAATGCGGGAGCTCATGGTAGTCAAATACTTTTTCTATCTCCACTTCGTCGGCCAATTTGCCAAGCCCTGTGCCAAGTATGATACCTGTGAGCGGCTCAAAAGAAGTATGCTGACGAATGTAGGCGGTGCAGGCGAGGGCTTGTTCAGGGTTCATGGGGCAAAGAAATGTGATAATTTGGAAATGTGGTAATGTGTTTTAATGACTTTTCATACTGATTGTCCGACCTCTGAACTCTGGCATCTCACATCTTCCCCCCTATTATTGCCTAATCAATTTTACCAAAATGATCAAGAACTTAATTCTATCGGTGTTTCTACTTTTTAGTGTTGCCACAAATGCTGAAATTCTTCCAACCAAACCTCCAACCAAGAAGCCCGAATTCAATCACAAAAGTGTGGCCAGCATATTTCCGTTCAGGGCATTTGCCAATACCATGATGTTTGGCTTTGAAACCAAAACCAGTGACAAAGCTTGTTTCAAAATTGTAGCTGGTGTCACCTATTTTGAGAAGGATAATATTGGCTTCACGGAGATTTACAACTACACTGGTGGGCGGTTTGAGGCTCAGTACAAAAATTTTATTGGCAAAAATGCTAAGGCTTTCAATGGGCTATATGTGGCTCCTTTCCTGTTATACAAAACTTCCAGTTTTAAGTATGAAACCAATAAGGTGAACGGATGGCAAGACACAACAGTGAATGGCAGTGTGAGCATGAAAGGGGTAGGCATTGTGTTTGGCTACCAAACCACCATTGCCGAATCGGCCACTATTGATTTCTTCCTTGGACAAGGATTTTTCAAAAGCAAAGGCCGCAACCCCGAAGACCTTGACAATGCCAACCGACCGTTTGACACGTTTAGCAGTGCCATCGGTTTTTATACAGGGTTCAGTGTTGGTATTGGACTTTAATACAAATAAGCAATATTCAATAAGCATTAGGTAGTGTTTATTCTCGCTTGTTGGATGGCTATGTTTTCATGGAAAAGGTCTTGTCGCAACTATTAACTCACATTTTCATATTCTCACATTTCTACATTCTAAGGTATGCGAATTACTTCTTATAATCTCAACGGCATCCGCTCAGCACTGAGCAAAGACTTAGCTGGCTGGCTGAAGGCTGACAATGGCGACATATACTGTTTTCAAGAAACCAAGGCACAGCCCGAGCAAATAGATGAAAGTGTGTTTGCCGAATTGGGCTACCACACTGCATGGCACTCTGCCGTGAAAAAGGGATATAGTGGTGTTGGTATCATTAGCAAAACCAAACCTCTTCATATCGAGATAGGTTGCGGCAACTCACTTTACGACAGCGAAGGCCGAGTAATCCGGGCTGATTTTGAGAATGTTTCCGTAATCAGTGTGTACATGCCTTCTGGCACTACAGGCGATGTGCGGCAAATGTTTAAGTATGGCTGGCTTGAATTTTTTTATGGATATGTGAATGATTTGAAGAAGAAGATTCCCAACCTTGTTGTTTGTGGCGATTTCAATATTTGCCACCGAGCCATTGATATACACGACCCAAAAGGAAACGCCCAAAGCAGCGGATTTCTGCCAGCTGAGCGTGACTGGATGGAAAAACTTTTCAGCAATGGTTGGGTTGACAGCTTCCGCCAGTTGAATCAACAGCCCCACAGCTACACATGGTGGAGTTTCAGAGCAGGGGCAAGGGGAAATAACAAAGGTTGGCGTATAGATTACTGTGCAGCCTCCGATTCACTAAAAGAGAAAATTAAAAGCTCTTGGATAAAGCCTCAGGCCATGCACTCCGACCATTGCCCTACGGGTGTGGAACTGGATTTTTAGTCAGAGATTACTTGTCAAACTTATAGCCCACACCTTTGATGGTAGCTATGTAGTCGTCTCCAAGCTTTTCGCGGATTTTGCGTATATGCACATCAATGGTACGATCAACCACCAGCACGTCTTCGCCCCACACTTTTCCTAATATACTTTCGCGGGTAAAAACCTTGCCAGGCTTCGATGCCAGCAGAAAGAGTAGTTCAAATTCCTTTCTGGCGAACTGTATTTTTTGACTGCCACGATATACTAAAAACGATTCACGATCAATGATGAGGTCGCCTGCTTCAAACGATTCTTGCTCATTTGCCCGCACCCGGCGACGGAGAATAGCTTTGAGGCGGCTCAGCAACACCCTTGGCTTTATGGGCTTTGCTATGTAGTCGTCGGCTCCTGCGTTAAAACCACTAATTTCTGAATACTCTTCGCTGCGTGCAGTTAGAAACACGATGAGTGAATTATCCATTTCGGGCATTGCTCTGAGTTGTCGACAAGTTTCTATGCCATCCATCCTGGGCATCATCACATCCAAAAGCACAATATCGGGCTTAAAATCCTTGGCTTTGGCCAAAGCCTCAATACCGTTGGCGGCATTGGCTGTGTGGTAGCCTTCCCGTTTCAGATTGTAATCTATAAACTCTATAATGTCTGGCTCGTCGTCCACCACCAGTACTCTGAAATCTCTGTTTTCCATTTATCAATTTAATGGCACAAAAATATTGACTCTAAATGTGTTTGGTTTTATCTCTGTGTTAATTAATCCTTAACGGATTTTAGTAATGGGTAAAGTTGAGAGAGAAATAATGGATGAAAATATAAAATTTATTTTCGGAAAATTGTCATTTCACTCTAAGATTACATGTTTCCTTCCCGTATTATTAACATAAACAAAACACTGGATTTACATTTTGGCAACATGAAAATGATTTTTCTGTAACATGTGTTTGGGTTCTTTGCAGCAATAGAAGCTCACATGAAACTGAACCAACTACTTCTCCTATTTTTCCTTTCTTTTATTGGGCAAATAACACTAGCACCGATACACATTGACGAAATAAATTTGGATAATTCAAAGGCGGGTAGATGGAACAAATAGCCAAGCCAACGGAACTTCAAGAATTTCAGAATCTACTCAAACAGAAGATGAGTTTATCAGAAGTAGCGAAAAAAATGGGGAGCAATTACATGGTAGCCCAAATCCAATTGGCGGAGTGGGCGAAGAAATACAGGGCGAGTCGTTAAAAAGCACACCGCTATATCACGGCACATCAGCAGTATTTGACAGTTTCGATAACGAACATTCGGGAGAAGGCATAGGCAATGATGTAGGCGATAATTGGTTTACATCTTCCCCAAGCGATGCAGTTGGTGCGGCAAAAACGTCCGCACATGGAGGCTATTTCCGAAAGGGAACAACGGGCGACCCGCATGTTTACGAAGTTAGGTTATCAAATACCAACTTACTCCCAGTCAATAAACCCTTATCAAAAAGTCAACTATCCCAAGTAGGTACAATAAATGGGGTGGACTACTCCAATGCCGACACAGACGGATATGGTCTATTTTATGAAATCGCTAAGACCTTTGGCGATTTTGGCAACGTGAATACGGATGAAGAATTTTTAATATTTCACGATAGCCAAAATAAGGCGGCAGAAGCCTTGTCACAAAAAGGTATTACTGGAATGCAGTATGAGTGGGATGGAAAGACTCATTGCCAAATTTTCAACCCAACAGATATAAAAATAACAAAACGCACCAAAATAAAAAATGAACCAGCAGCAAACACACCAAAACCTACAAACCAACCCGAACCCACAAGCCCTATTGCAGATGATAATGCAGATGGAGTCGGAGATGGCCTTTTATCTTCGTTTGATTCATTAGTAGTCTTCTTTGGCTCTGATAATTCTGCATAGCTCACTATCAAGCAATCTCGAAGTCAGCACATCGTTTACCTTTGCCCCGCATTACGAATCGTAATTCCTAATCCCGTCGGGACGTAATTAAACAATATATGGGATTTTTTGATATATTTAGAAAAGAAAAAAAAGAGCAGCTCGACAAGGGGCTTGAGAAAACACGGGTAAATCTGTTTGGCCGCATCAGCAAGGCATTGCTGGGCAAAAGCACGGTTGATGCAGCATTTTTGGACGAACTGGAAGATATACTCATTAGTGCTGATGTGGGGGTGAAAACCACCTTGGACATCATCAATAGAATAGAAAAACGTGTAGGCACAGAGAAATACACAGGTGAGGCCGAACTGAACAAAATGCTGCAAGAGGAGATAGGTGAACTACTGGATAGCAATACCCCAACTGCTCTCATGGATTTCGACCTGAACCTAGCCCCCAAGCCATACATAGTGCTGGTGGTGGGTGTGAATGGCGTAGGCAAAACTACCACCATTGGCAAGCTTGCACATCAATACAAACAGGCCGGCAAGAAAGTGATATTGGGGGCTGCGGATACCTTTAGAGCTGCTGCCGTGGAGCAACTAAAAATATGGGGAACACGCACGGGAGTGGACGTGGTAGACATGGGCATGAACACCGACCCCAGTGCCGTGGCCTTTGAAACCGCCAAACGTGCCATAGCCGAAGGAGCCGATGTAGCCATCATAGACACAGCAGGACGCCTGCACAACAAGGTGGGGCTTATGAACGAGCTTGGAAAAATACACCGAGTGATTGACAAAGCCTGCCCCGGTGCACCCCACGAAGTGCTGCTGGTGCTGGATGCGAGCACTGGGCAAAATGCTTTTGAGCAGGCACGGCAATTCACCGAAGCTACCAAAGTGAACGCACTGGCACTCACCAAGCTCGACGGCACGGCCAAAGGCGGTGTAGCCATTGGCATCAGCAACGAGTTTGGCATACCCGTAAAATATATCGGCGTGGGCGAAGGCATGGATCATCTCCAAATCTTCGACAAGAAAGAATTCGT